>SICS01000035.1 GCA_009691305.1 Candidatus Peribacteria bacterium
GGGAAGGCACCGCTTTGGCTACTCTTGGCCCAGTCCATCGGACTGACATGTCCCTCTACAATGTACTGATATGTACATTATGCGTGAACGAAAAACTTGGGAAATGCCATTGACCATGGCATGGCACCTGTATTACACTGTACTTACAGTTTCCCTTCTTTATCTATGCGCTCCCTTCTCACCATCTCTCTGCCACCCGACAGGGTCGCTGCTCTGAAGAAAAAAGCAAAGAAGCGGGGAGTGAGCGTGAGCTATTATGTACGCATGGTGCTTGAGCATGAAGAAAGCATCATCAGCGAGGAGCAGTTGATTGCACGGTGTAAGGAGGCGGAGAAAAATTATCGGGAAGGGAAGACGAAAGTACTTCGGAGTCTTACTGACCTGATGTAATGGAGATCACACGAATCTTCTATGACACGGGATTTGAGCGTGAATTCCGGAAGCTCCCGCGGGAAATACAGATGCGGGCGGCAAAAACAGAGAACCTGTTCCGGGGGAATCCATTTCATCCATCATTGCGCCTGCACAAACTGGAAGGACCCTTAAAGCAATACTGGAGTATTTCCATTAATCGCAGCTACAGAATTATTTGCAAAATCGATGGCAAAGAGGCGATGTTCATCTCAATCGGGACGCATTCGATCTATGAGTGAATCACCCGAACCACCTCCCCCAGCGCCTTCCACCCCTCATAGGGAGTCCAGCCACACTTGCTATGGAGCTCTTTTCCTGTGATAACCCACTTCTTTTTCGGATCCACGAGGATGAGATCCGCCGGCGCGCCTTCCACGATCCCCCGCTTCCCCACGTTGAAGATGTGGTTGGGGTTTTCGAAGCAGAGACGGACGATGTCCACGATTGCAAATTTCGGATTTCGGATTTCGGATTGCGAATTTTTCCGTAATCCGTAATCCGCAATCTCTGAGGGATTCGGCCACTCTCCACTTGCCACGGACATTAGTAACGAGAGCATGGTCTCGACTCCGGGAACACCGGAGGGCGCGGCCAGCGGCGACGCCGGCGTCGCCGCTGCCAATTTCTCCTGGAGTGTGTGTGGCGCATGGTCCGTCGAGACGCAATCGATCGTGCCATCGGCGATGCCCGCCCAGAGTGCGTCCTGATGTTCCTTGGTGCGCAGTGGCGGGTTCATCTTCGCGAGCGGACCGAGCTTCGTGTAGTCGTCGATTGTCATCAGCAGATGATGCGGTGCGACTTCACACGTGACGGTGATGCCGGATTTTTTTGCTGCGCGGATGAGATCGACGCCGCCCTTGGTCGAGAGGTGCGCGACGTGCAGGTGTGTGCCGTACTTCTTCGCAAGGGCAAGCGCTTCTTTGATGGACTTCTCTTCGGACTCCGGAGGGCGCATCTCGGAATGGATAGCGATATCCTGACTGCGGCCAGAAAGGCCGCGCTGGGCTGCTGCATTCATCTCGGTATCTTCACAATGGCAGACCACAGGGATCTTCAACTCTGCACACACCCTGAACGCTTCGTCGATCACGCCCTTCGGCGCTTTCTGGTCGCCGGTCGAATGGTCGAGATACAACTTGAGTCCGCAACACCGGGCGCGGAGTGGTGCGAGTGACGCATCGGTGAAGAGTTGTTTCAATTCTTCCAGGTGATGCATCTCCGTCGCGCCGAAGAAGAAGCGCATATCGACCCGCAAGTTCTGGCTGCGCCGCACTTTGTCCTGGAGCGCGTTGACAGATACCGTGGGCGGAACCGTGTTCGGCATCTCACAGACAGTGGTGACTCCTCCTGCATAGGCGGCAGCCGATTCGCTCTCCATCGTCGCCTTGTGCTCGAGCCCCGGCTCGCGGAAATGGACATGGCAGTCGATAAGCCCGGGCATGACCAAAAGACCCTTGGCATCGATAATTTCCATCCCCTCTGTCTTCCCTAGCCCCAGCCCTAGCCCTCGAATTTCCCCATTCGTGACCAGGACATCCATCGTTTTTTCCCCGTCTGCCCGAACAACAGTCCCTCCTTGTATGAGCAGTGATGTCGTAGAGGTTTTCATCATCGTCATCCTAGCAGCATCTCCAAGAGTGCCATCCTCACCGGTACCCCATTCCTCGCCTGGCGGAAGTAGGCAGCGTTCTTGAGCGCGTCGACATCGGTGGCGATCTCACCCACGCGCGGAAGCGGGTGCATGACGACGGTCTTGCGGCCGCGCAGCATGTCCGCCGTCAGGACGTACTTGAGTTTGAGACGTTCGTATTCGGCGGGATCGGAAAAGCGTTCCTGCTGCACGCGCGTCATGTAGAGCACATCGCAGTCGAGCCCCGCCGTGATGTCGGTGGTTTCGGTGAAGGTGATCTTGTGGTCCTTGTAGAAGTCGGTGACCTTGGGCGGCATCGTGAGTTCTTTCGGCGAGACGAGAGTAAAGTGCACGTTTTTGTAGAGTCCCAAGAGGAAACTGAGTGAGTGCACTGTGCGGCCGAAGCGCAGGTCGCCGACCATGGCGATCCTGATGTCGTCGAGTTTTCCGCATTCCTTTTTAATCGTGTAAAGGTCGAGCAACGCCTGCGTGGGGTGCTGCCCCGGTCCATCGCCCGCGTTGATGAACGGCACAGGGCTCACCGCAGCCGCACGGTCGGCGCTCCCCTGTTCGGGGTGGCGCATCGCGATGATGTCGGCGTACCCCGAGACCATCATGATCGTGTCTTCGATCGTCTCCCCTTTGTAGAGCGAGCTGAATTGGATCCCTTCGGCGGAGATCACCGCGCCGCCCAGCCGCGACATTGCGCTCTCGAAACTGAGTCGCGTGCGCGTGCTCGGCTCGTAGAAAAGCGCAGCGAGAACCTTCCCATGCAATCGATCATCTCCTCCTTTTGCTAAGACCTTCTCCATCTCCGCGGCCTTCTTTAAAATGGCGTCCGCCGAGCTCCGGGTGAGCTGTTTCGTGGACGTGAGGTGGTTGAAGGGAAGTGGCATCCGCGGGAGAAGTGTAGGGGAAAGGGCGGGTGCTAGGCTAGCCATTGACTACAGGTCATTATACTGTAGCTTATGCGAAAGTCAACCTATGCCACTCTACCCGCACAATACCACGCTGAATGATATCGACCCGGCTATGCGTGATATTTTGAAAGACGTGGAAGGTTTTGAGAAGGATAATGGGATAGAGCTTTGCGTTATCTCGCCGGCAAACTTTGCCCGTTATGATGGTCTGCGATGGAGACAGGTTGCAATATCCATCGATGGAAAGTTGTATATGCTCGTGAAGCAAACAGACTACGGATTACTGAGTGTCATTGTTCCTGTGGAAAAAGTCCGAATAGCCCGCAAGGAAATTCTTGACGAGGAAGATCTGCACTCGAACCGCGACTGGTGGGGTGCCAGAATGTTGGAGATATCACTCGCGATTGCCATTGTTCTCCAGGCAACGAAGAATGAAGAGTCGCTTCCTCGACAGAATGGGCAACTACACATCGAATCTAGATGGAAAGCAGGAGCAGATTGGTGATCCGATATGCCCCCGTGCACCGACCAAGTAGAATCGCTCCATGTCGACCAAGAAAATCGCCACCTCCACCCTCTGGCAATTCGCCAGCCAGATCACGATGGCTGGGTTGTCGATTGTCACTGTCAAATTGGTGGCGATCGGGCTGACGATGGAATTGGCGGGACAGTACAACACCGCATACGGGTACCTGCAGATCTTCGGCATCCTCGCAGACTTCGGGTTGTATGCCGTGTCCGTCAGGGAAGTTGCGCGGGCAAAAGATAAGTTGGTCGTGCTCGGGAATTTGATGACGCTGCGGGCGATCATTCTCGCAATCTCACTCGGATCCGCATTGATGATCGCGTGGGTGATCCCCCACTGGCAGGGCACGCCTCTGCCACTTGCGATCACGATCGCCGCGTTCGTGCCGGGCTTCACACTGCTCGCGGGGATCCTCCGGACAGTCTTCCAGGTCGAATACAAGATGCACTTCGTGTTCATTGCGGAGGTCACGCAGCGCATCGTCACGACCGCGCTGACGGGTCTCGCGGTGCTGGAAGGGATGCGCGACTCGGCCGATGTTGCGTCCCTCTATATGATCCTCGGCTTCGGAGGCCTCGGGGCACTCGTGCTGCTCGCGCTGTCGGTCATCTTCAGCAACCGGATCCTCCCCGTGCGGCCGCGGTGGGATCCTGTGGTGATGAAGCACCTCCTGCGATTATGTGCGCCGTACGGCGTCGCATTCCTCTGCACCGCTCTCTACAGGCAATTCGATGTGACGTTGATCGGGCTTTTCCGCCCCGACGATTACCAATTGCAGAACGCGTACTACGGCTTCGTGCAACGGATGATGGACATGGCCTATCTGCTGCCCACGTTCCTTCTGAACTCGACGCTACCAATGCTGAGCGAGCGCGATGCCCGGGGCGATGACATGCGCAACTTCCTCGGCAAGATCCTGCTCGCGATCCTCGTGCTCGGGTCGATCTCTTCCCTCTTCGCGGCGATCTGGCCGCGCGCGCTCATGCAGATGCTAACGACACAGCAGTACCTGTCGACGGCCACGTCGCCGGGGTCGGACACCGCGCTGCGACTGCTCTCGGTCTCCATGTTCATGAACGGGCTCCTCACCTTCAGCTTCTACGTGTTGCTGACGAAGCACCGATGGAAGCCGCTCGTGGGCACACTGATGGTGGGCGTCGTGATTTCCCTCGTCAGCAACGTCCTCCTGATTCCGCGCATCGGCTTTGTGGGTGCAGGGATCACGTCGGTGATCGTCCACGCCTCGCTTGCCCTCCTGCTGCTACCACAGGCGCTCCGGGCGATGCCCGTGCGGATCACGCAGACGATGTGGCTGCGATGGATCGCCTTCACGCTGCTGCTCTTCAGCTTCCTCTATTTGTTCCAGCCGTTCCTCAACCATCCGCTGATCACCGCGGTCGCACTGATCGCGAGCGCGCTGTGGATGGGCGCATGCGTGTGGATAACGGGGCTGCACAAGATGTTGAAGGTGTGAGGTGTATACTCACGGGAGATGGTGCGCCGCCTCCCCATTTTCCTGATCGCCCTCGTGCTGCCAACGATAGCGTTGGCGTTCCCGCCGCCGAGCGTCACGGGGATCGAGGCCGTCGTGGACAACGGGCGGGTGACGGTGGGATGGGAAGCCCCGGTCACCGGGACAATTTCCGCGTACCGGATCTACTACAGCCAGCGTTCGATCCTCCAAAACGGCGGCACATACGATGACGTCGTGCCGAGCCCGGGGATGGCCACGCGCTTCACCCTGCCGCTGAAGCCTCCCTATCCGACAATCTTCATCGGCGTGCTCGCGGTGAATGATAAAGGGGAAGAGAGCACCTCGTTCACGGAGGAAGTGCAGCTCTCACTGACGGGACCAGAGGCAATAGAAGAGGCGCCACTGCCACCAGAGTCCAAACTCGAGCCCGCGCATCCGACTACCCCATCGCTCCCGTCATCGGGATTGCCGCTGGTGGGGATTGTGATTGCTGGTGGGGCGATGGCGGGGTTGGCCAGAATGCGACGAAAATAGGCAGCGGCGACGCCGGCGTCGCCGCTGCCGCCTGTTCCACACCCCTATGGAACCGAATTCTTGGCTCTATGGAGAGGATTGTTTGATGTCCCAATTTTTATCTTTCCGAGAGGGTCTAGCGGACATCTTCTCCCGGTTTAGCCTGACTGCATGCTCCGAAAATCTCTTCTCCTCTTCATCATTGCCGCGCTTGCGGGAACCATCCTCTGCGTCCATGAACTCTTGATGCTGCCTGATGGACGTCTGCACATCTTCTTCATGGACGTCGGCCAGGGCGACAGCGCGCTCATCGTCACGCCGTCGGGAAAGCAGGTCGTCATCGACGGCGGACCGGATGATTCGGCGATCCGGGAACTGGGACGGCACATGCCGTTCTTTGACCGCACGATTGACCTGCTGATCCTGAGCCACCCCGATCTCGACCACGTCTTCTCATTCCCCGAGATTCTCCGGCGGTACCGCGTGGGCCGCATCCTGATGACGGGGATCCAGGGCGACGCACCGCGGTACAAGGAACTGCTGACGGTCATCAAGGAGCAACGCATCCCCGTGTGGATCGCCGACCCCGCGCATGATCTCGACATGGGTGACGGCGTGCTCTTCGATATCGTCTGGCCACCGCCGACACTGCTAGGGGCGCGACGGGAAGATACCAACAACACCTCGATCGTCCTGCGCGTGCTCTACGGGACGGGCTCCGCGCTGTTCACCGGCGACATGGAGGAGAAGGAAGAGCGCGAGGTGCTCGCCTCGGGTGGTGACCTGCGTGCGATGGTCCTCAAGGCTGGACACCATGGGAGCAAGACCTCATCGGGGACGGGATTCCTGCTCGCTATCGGACCGCGCCTGGCTGCGATCTCCTCCGGCCGAAAGAATTCCTACGGCCATCCGCATGCGCTGGTCCTTGAGCGGCTCCGCACCCTGGGCATCGCCATTCGGGGGACGGCAACGGAGGGGACGATCGAGCTCATGTGGTAGCAGCGGCCGTTCCCGGCCGCGTAATCGCGGATCTGGCTCTATTATTTGCCGCGCCCACGAAGGGGCGCTGCTAAGACAAAACGCGAAAAAACCTCTATAATAAGCCTAATGAAAGCCCTCCTCCTGCTTGCGGGACGTTCCCGGCGCTTCTGGCCGCTGACCGAGAAATCGCTCTTCCCCATCTGCGGGAAAACGCTCGTCGAGCACCAGGTCGAGACGCTGCAAAAAGGAGGATGCAAGGAGATCATCCTGGTGGTGGGTGCGCACAACAAGAAGGAGGTGCGGAAGATGTTTCCCACACTCACCATCGTCGAACAGAAGGACCTCGACCTCGGGATGCAGGGGGCGTGCTTGAGTGCGCTTCCGAAAATCCTCGGAGGGGCGCAAAATTCTGCGCCCGTACTGATCGTCTCCGGCAATGACGTGATCGACCCGGAGGCATTGATCAGCCTTCGAAAAGAAGCGGCCAAGCCCAAGACCGGCGGTGCGATCCTCGCACGGAAGGTGAAGACCTACTTCCCCGGCGGATATTTGACCGTGAAGAGTGGCAAGATCACTGGGATTGTGGAGAAACCGGGTGCCGGCAAAGAGCCGAGCAAGTTCGTGAACATCGTCGCGCATATCCACAACGACCCGCGCGCGCTGCTCGCTGCCCTCAAGTCCGTAAAGAACCACCGCGATGACGGGTACGAGCAGGCGCTGCACGCGCTCTTCGCAGTGTCGACGTACCGGGCAGTCCCCTACGAGGGCTTCTGGCAGCCGGTGAAATATCCGTCGCACCTCCTGCTGCTACTCGACCATTTCCTCTCGCACATCAAGAAACCCTCGATCCATTCGTCCGTAAAAGTCCACCCAAGTGCCGTCATTGAAGGGAATGTGGTGATCGGCGAAGGGACGCGCGTCCTCCCTCACGCCACCATCGTCGGCCCCTGCACTGTTGGTCGCGACTGCATCATCGGGAACAACGCGCTCGTGCGGCACGCAAGCATCGGCGACGGCTGTGTGGTGGGGTACAACTCCGAAGTGAAGAGCTCGATCCTCGCAGGCCCCGTCTGGACGCACATCACGTACCTCGGCGACAGCATCATCGGGCGCAACGTCTCCTTCGGCGGCGGATGCGTGACGGGGAACCTGCGGCTTGATGAGAGTGATATTGAAGAAGGCATCAAGAAGCTGGGCATTGTGGTGGGCGACGATTGCCGCTTCGGCATCCATATCGGCTCCAACCCTGGCGTGAAAGTTGGTCCCGGAAGCTTCATCGCCGGCGGCGTGTTCCTCAAGGACGACGTCCCCGAAAAAAGTTTCGTCACCGTCAAAGATGGCATCACCCATGTGCGCCCCAACAAAGCAGGGGCCCCAAAGATGGCCAACCGGAAGCGGTAGAGAGCTTGTTGATGTTCTCCACACCCCTGTGGATATGGGTGCAAAGACGGCCACCCAGGTCCCGAGGATCTTTCCCACACACAGGAGTTGTTCATGGCTTCCCTTTGCCAAAAAAGAGTCTGTCGGGCTCCTGAAGCATCCCCCCGCGAGTTATCCACCTGTTCTCCACACCCGCCACACACAATACTTGTGTTCGATAGTCGATCCACTGGGAAATTTTTATCAAATGTCATGTTTCTGTGCAGCTTTTCCACAGGTAGCACTGTGATTGGGGAAGTGTGAGAAGAGGTATTGATGATGATGAATTTAGAGAAGAGATCTTTTTACAGTATTATAAGCGCATGAAATTTTCCTGTTCCACCTCAGAACTTCTACAGGCGCTACAACTTGTGAGTCGTGCAATAGGGAGCCAGCAGGCGCTGCCAATTTTAGGGAATATCTTAATTGAGGTGCAGGGTCGGCGATGCACAGTGAGCGCGACGGATTTGGAATTGAGTATTATCACAAGTTTTGAAGCAAAGATTGAAAATGAAGGGTCAGTGACGATTCCTGCAAAGGCGATCTTGAACTTTGCGCAATATAACCAAGATCCAGACGTTCTTTTAGAGACGAGTGAGGGGACAATTTTAAAATGCACATCACAACATGCAAAAACCTCCATTGCTGGCGAAGCGGCGAGTGAATATCCGACGATCGCTGCGGTGGAGAAGCAGGTGGCGTTCACTTTGCCTGTCACTCCTCTCCTCCACGCCCTCCATCTCGTCACGTTCGCCTCCACACATACCACACTGCGCCCCGTGCTCTCAGGCGTCTACCTGCGCAGCGAGAGGGACTCTGTGATCCTTGTGGCCACCGACAGCTACCGACTCTCGGAGTACGGCATTCCGGCCTCTGTAGGGGGTGCGGAGATCTCGTGCATCATCCCCACAAAGATCCTTGAGGAATTGAAGGTGATGCTTGGAGGAAAGAAATCTGAGCGCGGGTCTTCGACCCACGACAAGGCAAAGAAAGATGAGGATCCTCAAGGCGACCCATCTAGCCGCAACGATGAAACGGTCCAGGTCACCCTCAGTAAGCAGCAGATCGAACTTCAATACGGCCACACTCGCCTCCTCTCACGGCTCATCGACGGCAAGTTCCCCGCGTACCAGCAGATCCTCCCCAAAGAGACCGCGACCTCCATTCACTTCTCCGTCTCCGAACTGACGACGGCTGTGAAGCGCATGCACTACTTCGCCAAGGAGATGAACAACAACCTCACCTTCCACGTGAGTAAAGGGCAGACACGTGTCACCACCCCGCAGACGCCCATCGGGAAAGATGAGGCATTCCTCAACACCGAGATGACGGGCAAAGATAACAAGATCGCGCTGAGTTCGAGCTACCTCCTCGACTTCCTTGGGCACCTCGATGCGGATTCGATCGAAATGCAAATGACCGACTCGACCCATCCCGCACTGTTCGTCCTCCCCAATGAGAAGAATTACCTCCATCTCGTGATGCCGCTGCGGATGCAGGAGGAGTAAGAGGAAAAGGAGGGGCTGTACAAAGAGGCATCATCTCTCTACAATAGATGTAGATCAATTTCCTAGATCACCTCGCGCCCTTCGTAAGTTCAGGGCGGCGGAGGCTTTCGTCGGTATAGGCGGAAAAACGCTCTCACATTGTCATGCAGCCGTCACTCCTTCTTGGGAAGGACACTCACCGGGATCTTGCCGCCCTCCTCCAGAAAGAGGGGGATTTGACGGTATCCGGCGCGTCGAACGAAACGGCGAAGGCGCTGCTCACCAGCCACCTCCTCTCCTTCCACCCCAAGCGCGCATTCCTGGTCACACAGACGGAGGAAGGCGCCGATGCGCTGCGGCACTGGCTGCAGTTTTTCGATTGCTTCGCGGCAATCATCCACCCGGTCGAGGATATTGAAGGCAACGTCAACCCCGCGCACATGCAACAATTTTTGATGGCGACGGATGGGGCTGATGTCGGCGCGACGCCGGAGATTTTCCTGATGTCGCGCGCAACATGGGACACGGAATTCCCCTCAATCAAAGAGTTGGAAGAAGGCACCGTCACGCTGAAGGTGGGGAAGAAGGTCGACTTCACGTCGCTCTTTGAGTCGCTGATCGAGCGTGGGTATTCCCATGGCAGTGATCTTTACCTCAACCCCGGAGAATACCGCAGGATCGGCGATACGCTCGATATTTTCCCGATCCAGTCGCCCCACTCGTATCGTGTTCGGTTCGACTTCGAGACGGTGGAAAGCATCCTGGCCGTCGACCGCGACGACCTCTCGAAGGTTGAGGATGCCGGCACGACGCTCACGATTTCCCCCGCGACGTACACGAAGCGGCTCCTACTACACGGGCAGTTCCCGGATGGCACGCTCCTGATCCTCGATGACCAGGATGATTTTGAGGCCGATGGGGCAGCGACGACGCCGGCGTCGTCGCTGCGTGGCATCCCCACACTCAGCTTTACCTCCTTCCCCGAGAATGCGAAACATCACGCTCATCTCCGATACCTGTCCGTCCTCAAGTTCTACACACTGACGGATTTCTTGAACGACGTCCGCGATAAATTGCAGCAAGCGTGGACGCTGCTGGTGGTGACGAAGCGCATGGATGAGCTCGAGAAAATTTTCCAGGAGGAGCGGATCGCGCATACGACCAAAGCTGAACGGCGCGAAGGCGCGGTGACCCTCGTCCACGCACAGGAAAATGACCTCCTCCCCCACTCCCTCCAGAACCCCGACCTGCACTGTGCGATCCTTACTGACCGCGAGATATTTTCGCTGCGGAAAGCCGGAAAACAGCGCAGCATGGCCAAGCTCGCGCTCGACTTTATCACCTCCCTCCAGCCCGGCGACTTCGTCGTGCACATGGAGCACGGCATCGGGCACTTCGAGGGTATGACGCAGAAGGAGATCGACGATGTCTCCCGCGAATACCTCGAACTCACCTACGCCGAAGGCGACAAGCTGTTCGTCCCAGTCGACCAGGCGGATAAGCTCAGCAAATTTGTTCATGAGGAGGGCGAGGAGCCGGTGCTCACACGCCTCGGCACAATGGAGTGGAAGCGCGTGAACGAGAAGTTGCGCGCCGAGACCAAGGAGATCGCGAAGGAACTCCTGAACCTGTACGCGAAGCGTGCAAAAGCGAAGGGCTACGCGTTCGGCGAAGACTCCAGTCGCCAATCGAAGTTTGAAGAAGCGTTCCCCTACACCGAGACGCCGGGGCAGTTGAAGGCGATCGAGGACATCAAGAAAGATATGGAATCTGAGCATCCGATGGATCGGCTCGTGTGCGGCGATGTTGGCTTTGGGAAGACCGAAGTGGCGATGCGCGCGGCGTTCAAGGCGGCCGAGGCGGGCAAGCAGGTGGCGGTCATCGCGCCGATCACAATCCTTGTCGACCAGCACTTCCGGAACTTTCAGGAACGCATGCGTCCGTTCAACATCCGCATCGAAATGATGAGCCGCTTCCGCTCCGTCGCCGAGCAAAAGAAGACGCTCGAGGGGTTGCGGAAGGGTGACGTGCAGATCGTTATCGGCACGCACCGATTGCTGCAGGACGACGTCGCGTTCCATAACCTCGGGCTTGTGGTGATCGACGAAGAGCAGCGTTTCGGGGTGAAGCAGAAAGAGAAGTTCAAGGAGCTCCGTTCCTCCGTCGATATTTTGACGCTCACCGCGACGCCGATCCCGCGCACACTGAACCTCGGCCTCCACAAACTCCGTGACATCACCACCATCACCACACCGCCGCCCGGCCGCCTCCCGATCATCACCGAGGTCCGCAAGTATTCCGACGAGCTGACCCGGCAGGCGATTTTGGCCGAACTGAAGCGCAAAGGTCAGTCCTTCGTCCTTCACAATCGCGTGGAAACGATCGACGCGTTCGCGCAGAAGTTACGCGCGCTCATCCCCGAAGCGACGTTCGTCGTCGGCCATGGGCAGTTGAAGCCGGAGACGCTGGAGCAGCGCATCGTCGACTTTAAGGATGGCAAGTACGACGTGCTCGTGAGCTCCACGATCATCGAGAACGGGATCGACCTCCCGCGCGCCAACACCTTGATTGTGAATGAAGCCGAACGGTTCGGCCTCAGCCAGCTTTACCAGCTCCGCGGACGTGTGGGCCGGAGCAAATTGCAGGCGTACGCGTACTTCCTCTACCACAGCCAGAAGTTAAAGGACGACGCCAAAAAGCGACTGCGTGCGATCGTCGAAGCGTGTGAACTCGGGTCCGGTTTCCAGGTGGCCATGCGCGATTTGGAAATCCGCGGCGCGGGGGAAATCCTCGGCGCGAGCCAGTCGGGCACCATGCAAACCGTTGGCGTAAGCCATTATTTGCGCCTCCTAAAGAACGCGGTGGAAGACCTCCGCGGCGGCGGGCGCGAGGATGCGGAGGAAGATTTCACTGTCGAAATCCAGCTGCCGGTCGAGGCCCTCATCCCCTCCTTCTACATCACTGACAACGAGGAGAAGATCTCGATTTACCAAAAACTCGCGGGCAGCGAAGACGAATCGATCCTGAAGGAATTCGAAGTCGACCTGCGCGAAGAGTTCGGCGAGATGCCGGCACAGGTCACCACGCTCTTCCAGATCCTGCGCCTGCGCATGGCCTGCCGCCGTTCGGGCGTCATGCGCATCAAGGCGGAAGATGAGGGGCGCGAGAAGGTCATCGTGATGACACTGAGCCCTCGCGTGACCGCCAAGGAAATCATGCAGCTGTTGCAGGCAAACCCGCAGTGGAAGATCAGCGGCTCATCGCTCCGCATCCCCGAGTCGGCGCTGCTCAAACGGGCAGCCAAGGGCGATTGGCTACAGGAGCTGACCGAAGAGGTGGCGCTGATGCAGAAGAAGAAGGAGGCCAAAGCCAGGGCGCAAGAGGCGTGATCCAGCCGTACACACTAAGATCTTCACTCTTTCGGCGTTTTCTGCTACAATAAGGAGAAACACAAAAACCATGTCCACACCCATCCCCCCATCGCCAACTCCTCCAAAAATCCCGACAGGGAAGGAGTTGTACGACGCGCTCATGGAGCACATCGAACCGGAGCTGACGAGTGAGGGCAGCAAGCTCATCGAAGAGAAATATAAGGGCGAGACGCCCGAGAACAAGGCCGCGCGCATGCAGCGTTACGATCTAGCGTTCGAGCGCTACGAGCAGGCGTACCACGACTACATGGATACGCTCGATACACAGGTGGTCCGCTACCGCCGCGAGGCGTTTTCGCGTTCGGAATTGGAAGACCGTAAGCAGGAGGAAGGTCTCCTGGACCAATTGAGCTCCCTCTTCGAAAAGGCCGCATGATGTCCCTCCATCCCTATTTTCGGCAGGGCGAAGCCGAAGCGCGTCTAGTCTTCCTTGAGGCGTTCCGGGCACCGGATACACCGAGATCGCATAATCCGGAGGCAGCGCAGAAAGCCGAGAAGCTGAACAAGGTTTCGGCGGAATCGAATAGCGGGGACAGGGCCGAAAACACGGAGAAACTTCAGGCCACCGTCAATGCGCGCGTTGAGGCGCAGATGAAGAGGGCGTCGGCGGACCTTGCAGCGCATAGCAATAACGTCGACTACATCACAGAGCTGACGAAGGATTTTGTGATTCCGGCAGGCGTCCTCATCCCCCAGGAAAGAACAGTGGTGCAGGGCCAAGAGCAGAAGCAGAAACAGGAGGCTGTCTCGAACGAGCGCCCGACAGGCCAATCGACATCGGGCGAGGCACGCAGGAAGGTGGAGGGCGCAGTGTAACTAGGCTAAGCCTGAGTTTTCTGCTACAATATCTTGATCCCCCAACACACACCCATGACCGTTTCCGGCCTCCAAGACGCGCTCTTCACGGATATCGCAGGCTACAGCCTCTCCGCCCTCGGCAAGATGGCCATCGGCCGCGAAGCGGACCCTGCGCTCACGTACGGCGAGTGCACGCCCGAAGCAGTTGCTCACATCCTGGCCATCACAGGTGCGAAGCAGGGTGACGTCTTCTACGACCTGGGGTCCGGGACGGGCAAAATGGTCGTGTACGCCGCATTCCTCGTGCCGCTCAAGAAATCCGTGGGCGTCGAACTCCTCCCAGAACTCCACAAAGCCGCAGCGACGGTCGGTGACCGCTACCGGCAGGAAATCCAACCGCAATTCCAAGATCAGCGCCGAGAAACGGCGCTCTCATTCCAATTGGGCGACATCTTCGAGACCGACCTCAGCGACGCGGACATCGTGGTGAGCCACTGTTGCACATGCTTCGACGATGCACTGATGCAGAAGCTCAGTGACAAACTGGAGGCCTGCAAACCGGGCACGCGCATCGTCACCATCACGCGCGGACTCTCCTCCCCCGCTTTCGAATCCGTCAGCATGACCCCGTGCCAAATGGGCTGGGGCCAGGCGACGGCCAATTTGTACCGTAGACGATAATATTTCCAGGGCGCCTCAGGGCGCCCTGTACGGGCGACCCGTTGGGTCGCCCCTCTCCATCCCAATCCTCACTATGACCGCCACCGAGCTCCACGATCTCTTGTTCGGCAACGTGCAGGGCTACTCGCTCTCCGCGTCCGGGCGCTCGAAGGCCGGCCGTGAGGCCGACCCCGTGCTCACGTACGGCGAGATCACGCCGGAGTCGGTGCAGTACATGATGGAGATGACGAACCCGCAGCCGGGCGAGGTCTTCTACGACCTCGGGTCAGGCACGGGCAAGGCCGTGATCTTCGCGGCGTTCCTGGCGCCGTTCAAGCGTGCGACGGGTATCGAGCTGATCGAAGATCTGTATCAATCGGCCGCGGACTCCGCGCACCGCTACAAGACCGAAATCCAGCCGCAACTTCCTCTTGAGTACCAGGGCCGCGAGGTCGACTTCCGCCACGGCAGCATGTTCGACCACGACACCTCCGACGGCGACGTCTTCTTCACGCACTGCACCTGCTTCGACGATGCGATGATGGAGCAGATCGGCCGCAAGCTCGAAGCCTGCAAGCCGGGCACCCGTGTGATCACCGTCACCAAAGGTTTGACCTCCCCTGAATTCGAGCTGCTCCACTCGGCGCCCTTCCGGCTCGGGTGGGGAGAGGCGACCCTATGTTTCTATCGCCGCAAATAGAGCACGTCTTCGACGTGCGGCTCCTGATACACTAGGAGTCTGGTTTTGCCGGGGTGGCGAAATGGCAGACGCGCCAGCCTTAGGAGCTGGTGGGAGCAATCCCATGGAGGTTCAAGTCCTCTCCCCGGCACCAGAAGATTTATCCGCTGCTTCATATCCTGCGAAGCATTTAGGGAATTTTCTTCAAAGTGGAAATGTACTGAGCCAGCCAGGAGGCTTCCGATCGATCGACTCTGATCTGGAGGACATTGGAACCTACTTGTACAATAATCGTACGAATCTTTTGCTGGCCAATCATATCTGCAGTCAGGCCGTCGTACTTAATAGCAAGAAGGCCATTCACCGTTGTTTTCTTAAAGCTTGGTAGAATTTCTTTCAAACTTTTTTTCTCACCACTCCCCAAATCGACTATTACTTCCTGGTTCAAAAATCCTTCAAGGCTTTCTCCTTTGTATACTTGGATATCAAATCCTTTGAATATGCGGTATTCGGCGGACGAACTCCCGGTGGGTGGATAGAAATTTATGTAAAGGTCAGCGGCATAGACTTCGGAGCTGCGACCGCCTGGTAATTCTTCGTACATCTCCCAATTCAGGGGTCGCTGCATAGAAAAGCCAAAAATATCACTGCTATAGATATCATCAGCCTGTCTCGAACTGGCAGAAATGCTCGAGGAAATTTCTGGGGGAATGGATTCGCCAGTTTTCATGCGTGAAGAACACCCGGATAAAACGAGTAAGGCGCCGCTGATGTATGCAAATTTCATAAACATGTCCAAAGAATAATAAGCATTCTTTGCATACTAGTCCATCTCTACGCTCACCACACAATCGGCTCAAAGATCTTTTGCGTGTCCGGGCCTTTGTACACCGCGAGAATTTCCAGACCATCAACGATTACCGAGTGGATTTTCTGACTCTCCGGGAAGCGATGTTCGTAGTCGTGCACCCGGAAGTTATCGAGGATGTAGTCGGCCTCGACGGGGGTCGT
>SICS01000036.1 GCA_009691305.1 Candidatus Peribacteria bacterium
GGTGAAGATCATCCTGGCCACCGGCATTTACCCGCCCAACATCGGCGGGCCGGCCACCTATGTTCGGAACCTGGCAGAGGAGTTAGTGAAGAAGGGTCACGACGTCACGGTGATCACGTATGCCGACCGGTCGTTGCAGGGACTCAAGGAGCCATGGGAAGTCGTGCGCGTCCCCAAGTCCGGTGGGCCGCTGCTGCGGTGGCGCTGGTACGCGCAGGCGCTCAAACAGCACGCCACGAACGCGGACATCGTCGAATGCTTCTCGTCCGTCAGCTGCGGCGTGCCGCTGAAGATGGCGAAGCTCAAGAAGCCTAAGAAGATCCTGCGCCTCGGCGGGGACTTCACGTGGGAGCGCTACACCGACCTCGGCCGCCGACGGTCGCTGAGGGGCTTTATGGCCAAGCATCCGCGCTTACGTTTCCCGATGGCGCGGCTCCTCAAGACGTTCGACCACATCGTCTTCTCCACGCGGTTCCAGGAAGACCTCTACACGCTGGCATTCAGCGAGTTGCCCCGGCACTCCTTTATCGAGAACGCGTTGCCCGCGCTTCCATCCGTGGCGGCGCAGGGCACGCCCGTTCACCAGAAGCACGACCCCATGCGTCTGCTCTACTTTGGGCGCTTCGTGAAATTTAAGAACCTCGACCGCCTGCTCAATGCCGTCGCCGCCGTCCCGCACGTCACGCTGACGATGGTGGGGGAGGGGCCGGAGCGCGACACGCTCCAGACGCTCGCGAGGACCCTTCAGCTGGGAGGACGCGTCTCGATCGTGCCGTCCGTCCACAGTGGGGAGCTCGAGAACATCTTCGCAGAGCACGACCTGCTCGTGATTCCGTCGCTCACCGAGATCAGCCCCAATTCTGCGCTGGAGTCGCGCGCGTCTGGATTCCCTGTCCTGCTTACCGAGGAGAACGGCCTCAGTGCCGAGCTCCGCACCGGCATGATGATCCGTCCGCTCCTCACGGTGAACGACATCACCAAAGCGGTCTTGGAGGTTGACCACCAGTATGATCAGGTCGCGCAGGCCGCCGCAGCCCCCTTCATGCATGTGCGCGGATGGGACAAGCTGGCCGACGAGCACATCGCGTTGTTCGAGTCGCTCGTGCAAAACCCCGCGTGATTGTCTGCGATGGGTCCATGATTCTCCTTCCCTTGCCATGAGACTGCTGATGATCTCCGGCGACCGCAGCATCCTTCAGGGGAAGAAGGGCGCGTTCTTTTACACATTGGAAGAGCTGTCGAAGCATTGGGAGAGGATTGATGTGATAACACCCCCTCCCCCCGGCCCCCTCCCCCCTGCGGGGGAGAGGGGGGGACTTTTTGGGAATGTTTTCTTTCACCCCTCCCCCCGCGGTCTCTGGTACCAACCCTGGTGGATCCTCATCAAGGGGGACGAGCTCATCAAGGAACACCACCACGATGTGATGACGGTCCATGAGTTCCCGCCATTCTACAACGGGCTTGGTGCGCGGTGGCTGCATGCGGCGGCGAAGGTGCCGTACATGACGGAGGTGCACCACGTTGTCGGACATCCGCACGTGGGGTCGTTCCAGGAGTGGATCGGATATTGGATGTCGCGGGTGTGGCTGCCCCGGTGGGGCTCGTCGATGGCGGCGCGTGTGCGTGTCGTGAGCGAAGAAGTCGGAGACCTCCTGCGCGAATGGAATATCCCAGAGGAACTCCTGTGCGACCTCCCTTCACTCTATTTGGACCGGCCGCTGCTCGCCCCGGATCCCTCCATCGTCAAATCGTATGACCTCGTCTTCTGTGCGCGCCTCGTCGCCAACAAAGGGTTAATCGAAGTACTGCGCGCCGTGGCGCACGTGCCGGATGTGAAGCTCCTCGTGATCGGCGATGGTCCACAGCGGGCGAAGTGCGAGCGCCGGGCGGCATCCCTGGGTATCGCGAACCGCGTGACGTTCGCGGGATGGCTCCCGGAGAACACCGATGTCTACCGCGCCATCCAGTCCGGGAAGATTTTCGTCATGAATTCCAAGAGCGAAGGCGGGCCACGCGTGTTGTTTGAAGCCATGGCGCTCGGTATGCCCGTGATCACCACGAGCGTCGGGCTCGTCTCCACCGTCATCAAGCCGTACCTGCATAACGGGCTGCTGACGACGGGGACGCCCGCCGACTTGCAGAAGAAGATCAAGTCCTTGCTGTACGATGAGAAGCTCCGGGCACAGTTCTCCGTGAACGCGCGCGAGTCCACGATGCCGTTCGAGCGCGTTGCAATGATTAAGCAGTACGCTGAAGCCCTGAAGACGATCGCTACTCCCCATCCCTCGTTACGCTCGTGACTCCGTCACGAGCTACTCGGGATGACACCCTACTATGCGTCTCCTGATCGTCACACAGAAGGTAGACAAGGCCGACCCCATCCTCGGTTTCTTCCACCGATGGATCGAGGAGTTCGCCAAGAACTGCGAGCACGTGATCGTCGTGGGGCAAATGGTGGGGGAGCACGCGCTCCCGTCCAACGTTACGGTGCTCTCGCTCGGGAAAGAGAGGGGGTCATGGCGGGGGGTGCAGATACTGCGCTACCAGTGGCTGCTCTTCACGCGCCGCAAAGAGTACGACGCGATCTTTGTCCACATGACGCCTATCTGGGCGGTGGCCGCGTGGCTCTGTACCAGTCGCTTCGCGATCCTCTTCTTCCGGAAGCCCGTGTACCTCTGGTACGAAGCGCGCGGCAAGCGGTGGCCGCTGCGGGTCGCGCTCCTGCTCGTGCGCAAGGCCTTCAGCGCGTCGCGTGCAGGCATGCCCATCGTGACGAAGAAGAGCGTGATCACCGGCCATGGCATCGATACCGAGTTCTTCCGTCCGGCGGCCATGGGGCACAAGAAGGAGATGCTCCTCACCATCAGTCGCATTACCGCATCCAAGCGGCTGCCGATCCTGCTCCACATGCTCACGCAGCTCCCGCCGCCGTACCGCCTCACCGTTATGGGGTTGCCGCTGACGCCCGCGGACGAGAAAGAATTCGCATCACTGAAGGAGTCGGTCACGACTCTTGGGCTCCAGGGAAGAATCGAGTTCAACTGGCACCCGCAGGAGAAGATTCCCGCGCTCCTGCAGCTTGCCGGCCTGTTCGTCCATGCGTCTGCGACGAGTTTGGATAAGGCGCTGCTGGAGGCGATGGCCTGCGAGTGCCTCGTGCTCTCGTGTGCCGATGCCGCACGCGGCGTCCTCCCCGACCAGTGCCTCGCGAAGCCCGACACGATGGCCCACTGGGTGGAGGCGCTGCTCTCGCTCCCCGAACAACAGCAAGATGCGCTGCGCAAACAGCTCCGCGAGATCGTTGTGAAGGATCACAGCCTGGAGCGTCTCGTAAAGAGATTAGTTCAAGAGATGACCTAGCGCAGCCTTCCATGGCTGCGGATGCAGTAATAATCATGTACGATCAACGCATGGACGTCCCTCGCCTCAGCATCGTCGTGCCCGCATATAACGAGGAGCGGACGATCGCGCAGATCATGGACCGGCTGTACGCCTCGTGCCCCTTTGCGGAGTGCATTTTCGTCGATGACGGCTCCAAGGACCGCACGCTCGAGATCCTGCGGCAGAAGGCACGCCCGACTGACACCGTCCTCACCAAACCAAACGGCGGCAAAGGGTCCGCTGTCCGCATGGGCTACGAGCATGCGAAAGGAACGTACACGATCGTGCAGGACGCAGACCTCGAGTACAGCCCGGAGGAAATCCCCGCGCTCTTGGAGTTTGCAGAACGCGAAGGGCACGTCTCCGTGTTCGGTTCACGCCGGCTCAAGAAGCAGAAGCAGTACGCTCATATTTTGATGTACATCGGGGGCAGCATGCTCACGTGGATCTGCAATCTCCTCTACCGCACTGGGCTCACTGACCAACCAACGTGCTACAAGATGGTTCGCACCGATGTCCTCCACACGATCACACTCCGCGAGAACGACTTCCGCTTCGATCCCGAACTCACCTGCATGCTTGCGCTCAAAGGCGTAAAGATCGCGGAATACCCGATTTCCTACCATCCACGCACCGTCGCGGAGGGGAAGAAGATCAATTGGAAAGATTGGTTCAAGTGGGTGTGGGTGTTTGTGAAATTGAGGGTGGTGCCAATCTCATAGGGCCTTCTTCAGGCGCTCACCCGCCTCATCAATCCACTTAAAGGAGCGGCCGCCGCCCAGGTGCGGTTCGCGTGCGCGACGGATGTCCTCGAGGGCTTTTTTCGATGGCAATGATCGCAGCGGGTACGGCCGTCCCATCAACGTTGTGTAGCACTCCTGGATGCATTCGATCGCGAGTAGCGAGGAGAACGTGCCATAGAGGACGTTCGCGTCCCACTTCTCTGCCGGCTGGCTCGTAAAGAAGTCCAGGGTCTGCTCGGGCGTGGTGAAGTGCCGCAAGAGCATCACCGTGCCGCTCATGCCGCTGAACCCTGTCACGTATTTGTCCTGCTCGGTTTCCGGCACCACTGCGCAGCGGTAGCCTTTCGTCAGCAATACTTCATTCGCTTTGTCGAAGGTGTCGTAGCGCTTCGGCGGTTTGCCCATATCCGAGGGATGCTCGTTGCCATTGGCCGGTGCGAGGGAGATGTGTTCCTTGTCGCACACGATCTCGCGGTTCAACGCGAGGCAGTAGCTGCCGCTCGGTGCGTGACTCGTGCCATTGATCTCGAAGTGCCACCAGTTGCGGGGGCGAAAACTCAGCGATGCCGTATTCGGGACGGCGAGCTCTCGCTGTACGAGCTCGACGGCAGCAGGGCTGATGATGAACATGTCGTCGTCACACAGCCATGAGATCTTTCTGTTCTTCGCGATATGGTCGAGGAACTCCTGGCTCTTGGTTGCCGCATAGAAGTTGAGGAATTTCTGCACGCGTGCGCCGGGGAATTCACTTGCGATCAGTTCCCCCGAGCAGTCGAAGATGACCGTGTCGACGCTGTCACCAAGATACTTCTTCACGCAGTGGTGCCACACCGTCATCATCGGCGGGAGGATGTTCATGGTAAATAGCGCGGGCTTATCGCTAACTGAGAGCGCGCTTTCTGCGCGCATACGCGTCAGGTAGTACCCCAGTGTCGGCAGTGCGGTCGTGAAGGCCGTCTGCACGCTGAAGCGCTTGAAGAGCCGCTGGAGCAGTTCATGCGGTGCCATAGCAGCATTCTAGGCGTCCCGGAGCCGCTATACTATGGCCGATGCCAGCCGGGACAATCGTCGCCTTCGGCAATTTTGACCTCGAGGGGGCACGGTCCTGGGTAATCCGGACGGGCCTCAGCGGCGCGGGGTACACGGTCGCGCTCTGCAGGACGGAGGTGCCTGGGTTCTTTGGAAAATACCGTGACCTCATGCGTCGATGGAACTCTGCTACACAAGCTTCGCAGAGTCCGGTCGCAGCGATCTACGTCGTCTTCCTAGGACATTACTTGATGCCGCTGGCGTGGTGGCTGGGAAAGAAATCAAAGATTCCCGTCATCTTCGATGCGTTCCTCTCATTGCATGACACCGAGGTCTTCGACCGTCGCCGTGTCTCGCGCTTCTCCCCCAAGGCGTGGTTGCTCTGGTTCACGGACTGGCTCGGCTGCGCGCTGGCCGATGTCGTGTTACTCGATACGGAGGAGCACAAAGACTATTTCGTGAAGACGTATGGGGTCGATCCTGCAAAAATCCTGGTGCTGCCTGTCGGATGCCGGAGCGATCTCTTCATTCAAGGGGGTGGGCATACTGCCCGCCAGCCGCAGGCAGGTATGCCTGCGCTGAGTCAAAAAAATGATGGTCTCTTTCACGTCGAGTTCCATGGTACCTACATTCCGCTCCAAGGCACCGACATCATCCTGATCGCAGCGCGCGAACTCCAGAAGAGGGGAGAGAACATCCAGTTCACGCTCATCGGGACGCAGATGGAGCAGGCGCTCATGCCTAGAGCGAACGAGTGGGGCCTTACGAACATCCGCTTTCACCGATCAGTCACCATCGACAAGCTCCCACAATTCATCCACGACGCGGACGTGTGCCTGGGCATCTTCGGCACCACGAAGAAGGCTGACCGCGTGATCCCGAACAAGGCGTATGAAGTCATCAGTTGCGGCAAGCCGCTCATCACGGGCAACACGACGGCTGCGCGGAGGGTGCTGCGCAACAAAGAGCAGGTTCTCTTCTGCGGATGCGGCGAAGCGGGGGAGCTGGCTGATGCCATCATGCAGTTGAAGAATGACGCTGCGCTGCGTCAGACAATTGCCGACGGAGGCCTAGCGCTTTCGCAGTCGCAGTTCACGCCGGCAAAGATCGTTGAACCACTGGTGGTGTGGCTGTCATCCCGATTGGTGAAGACAACAAGATAGCAGTTGGGAGCAGGCATATTATTGCTTGGGAGCAGGCGTTCGGCCTGCGGCATCACGCGCGCCGAACGCGCGCTCCTAAGAGCAAGAATGTTCGTCTGCCTGGCGATTTTGATATACAATCGCCTCCATGCCCAAGAACAAGGCCAAGACGAAAGTCTCGCCTGTATGGTTTCTACTCGTGATCGGTTGTGCGGTGGCGTTTGCACTCATCATCCAGATTCCGCAGTGGCTCCATCAGATGGATCCTCGCGCGGCGGGAGTCCTCGTGCAACTCAACTCCGATGAGGACGTCTACCTAGCGCGGGTGGAAGAGTCCCTCACGGGACGGCCCGTGCAGACGGCGGAGGCGATCGTCGGAGATCCTGCCCTACGCGGGTCGCAGCCCGCACTCCTCGAACAAGTGACGGGCGTCCTTTTTTCATGGACGCACTGGCGCGCGGTGTCGGTCCTGCAGCTCATGGATTCCGTATCGGTCTTCCTGCTCTTCCTCTGCCTCGTGTGGTTCCTGCGGCAGTGCGGGTTCCCGCGGATGGTGGCGCTCGTGGGGACAGTGTTCTTCTGTGTGATCCAGCTCTACAACCTCAACCGGCCCATCCACCAGGGGCTGAGCCTTGTCCTCCTTCTCGCAGCTCTGGATTTCCTAATGGCAGGGCGCGAGCGTCGGATTTTCTGGGGCATTCCCGGCGCTGTCCTGCTCGGTGCACTCTTTGGCGATTACTTCTGGAACTGGAGCTTCGGGCTCGCGTGGGTCGGGATCCTCATCCTCTTCGATCTTGTTGAATGCGCAACGAGCCGCAGATGCTCGCTCGCGTTCAAGAAATCCGCGCCGCTCCTTGCGCTTGCCCTGGCGTGTTCCGTCCCGTTCCTGCTGCAGATGATCAGCATCATGACAGACCCGCTCGCGAGCGAAGCCGTCTTCCGCAGCGGCATGCACCCGGGCCGCCTGCCCGAATCGTGGGTATACAGCGTCCTCTTCGCCGTGATGGCCGGAGGTGTGCTCTTTGCATTCTGGCAGCAGCCCAAGAAACTGCGGCCGTACCGCTACGGCATCGTCACTGTGCTCACCGCATTCGTGGTGATCCACCAGCAGCTGCTGCACGGGTACGTCTTCAATTTCGTGTCGCACTACCTGATGCCGATGGTGATTGCGGCCATCATCACCCTGTCGCTCTGGCATTTCCTGCGCAACCGGGCACTCCTTGCGGCCGCACTCGCCGCGCTGGTCTACCTGACAGCCGTCGCGTACGACGGGCGCAATGTGGCCAGCCAATTCCGCATCGCGGACCGCTTCGGGGAACAACACCTGGGGAGTGCGCTCGCGAAGCTCGATGAACTGCCGCGCACCACGATCCTCTCTGACCCCGGGACTTCCGCGTTCATTGCGGGTTCCACGCAGCACAACGTGGTCTACTCGCTCTACCTGAAGAATGTCCTGATGGCGCACACAGAGATTGCTGAGCGGTACTGTGCCACAGTCGTGCCGCTCAAATCCGTCGACCGCCACCTGAAAGACCAAGAACTCATCTGGCCCGATGCCGATGGCGCGTTCCATTCCGACCCGTCTGTCCGTGAGCGCGAGGTCGCGATGGTCGAGGAGGCGTGTAGGAAAACCGATAACAAGCCGCGTGCGGCATTGCAGAAGTTCCACGTCCAGTACGTGCTTTGGGATGAGAAGCGCCAGCCGACGTGGGATCTGCGCAGGTTGCGTGTCGTGCTCAACAAAGTCGCGGTGGGGGAGGGGTGGTCACTGTGGAGCCTGAAATAACATCAAGAAATTGGGGGCAGGCATACCTGCCTGCCAAGCGGGCAAGTATGCCCGCTCTCAGGTTTTTATTGGCTTCACCGCGCTAACCAAGTAGGTGTATTTCGGGTCGTGCATCCCAATGTCCATGGGGATCCTGCGTGCGCCGGAAAATCCGATCTCGGTGAGCACCTTCACCATCTGGTCGGCCGTGTACATCCAGCGATGGAGGTCGTAATCCTCCGTCTGGTCGCCCTTGAACTTGCCGAAGAGCTGCTGGTTGAGCACATCGACGTCCTCACCGGCCAGGACGCCCTTCGCGATCGCCTCAATATCCGGTGTCGATACGCGCAGGCATGCGCCGGGTGCCAGCACACGGAAGAATTCCTGCAGGACATGGTGCACGTTCGGCTTCCGCAGGTGTTCGAGCGTCGCGACGGAGATGATTTCGGCGATCACGCCGGTGTTGATTGGGAATTGCTTGGTAATGTCGAACACGAGGTCGACCGAGGGCATGTCGACGACATCCACATTCAGGAATTCCCCCGGGCTGAATGGGTTACGGCCGCCGCAGATGTCCAGCTTCGCGCCATGGAAGCCTTTCTTCTGCCACTCTGCTGCGCGAGCATTGCTGCGCATCTTGGTCGCTGTGTCTTTGGCCCACCCGTAGAGAAATCTGTACGGTCTGATGTACTTGTAGTGCCGATCAATCCAATTCGTCATAGGGACATCCTAGGCTCTCTTCTTTTTCTTGTCTCCCCGACAAGAAAAAGAAGCAAAAAGAAGCGCACCGCCCGCCAATGCTCCTCCGTCTGGTGCAAGTTGAAGAAAACCGGGATTTTTGTCATTTGCCCAAGATCCCCTTCACCCCCCGTGGCGGGCGGGTGCCCCTCCCTGAAGTTATAGGAAGGCCGGGCACGTCATCACTACGAGCTTCCATCCGTACCAGAAGCGCGCCCATTCGTAGGAGAGGGGCAGCCTCGCGCCAAACCCCGGTGTCAGCCAGATCCACAGGAGACGGATAGTGGCGATCAAGCGCGAGCGGACGGTGTGGACTATGCGCCGGAACCAGTGCAGCCAGCCTTTACCGCGTGATTCTTCCACTTCGATCTTCAGGTACTGGGTTAGCTTGCTGCGGAAGACTCCGAGTGGCGCCAGTGGGGCGAGTGACCCAGCGTGGAGGCGCCGAAGGACGATGTCGGGCTTGAGACGCACGCGCTCATGCACAGGCTTCTGCCATCCATCGACGGCGTCACGATGGAAGAAATAGATGCGCATGTTGGGGTAGGTCGATGCCCGCTGTACAACCGTCCCGTCCTCCATCACGTATTTGCGGGGGACGAGATACGCAGCTGTATTGGTCGACGTGGTGATGGCCTGGATCTCCTTCATCGCTTCCGGATCCATCACCTCATCGCTATCCAAACACAACACCCAAGGCTGAGTCGTATGTTCCAGCCCCACGTTCCGTGCGGCGGAGAAGTTCATGAGCGGCTGGCCCTGGGCTCCCGGAAATCTCTGTGGGATAACGCGTGCGCCGAGCCTCTCCGCGATCGCAACCGTGCCGTCCTGGCTGCCGCCGTCGATCACCAGCACCTCTGCGCAGTCGAGCACGCTTGTGATGGCCCGCTCCAAGGTTTGCTCGGAGTTCCAGGTGAGGATGTGGACGCTGATCGGAAGTTTTCCCATAGGGACATCATACCCTCCTATGTCAGATTTGGATGTCTCGCAGCGTGGGGGCTAAAGTATTCGTAATGCCCCAAACGAAAGCAATCCTCTTTGATCTCGATGGAACACTGGTCGACAGCGTACCGCTGTGGATTGAGGCAAATCTGCGTGCATTGGAATCTTTGCATGTCGTCATGGATGCAGATTCTTTCCTCAAGGAAATCTACCATGCAGGTTTGCATTACGAAGGCATCCTCGAAAAGTGTGCCATTGATACGGAACATGCGGAACAATTCTATCAAGACCGTGATAATCGATTTGCCGATCTTCTCCGCAAAAAAGTGGAATGGACTGGAAAAGCGGAAAAGACGTTGCAGCTCTGCGCAGCGCGAGCACCGTTGGGCATGATGACGGGATCTAAAAGACGCTTCGTCGACGCAATGGATTCAAGACTCAATCTCTCGTCGTTGTTTACGGCAATCGTGACCCGCGATGACACGGGAATAAAAATGAAGCCGAATCCTTACGGTCTTCTATTGCTCGCTGAGCAGATCGGCGTCGCTCCAGCTGCCTGCATGTATGTCGGCGATCAGTATATCGACGTGCAAGCCGCAAAAAATGCGCAGATGTCCGTCTGCCTACTCACGACGAAGGAAACCCCAGGCGGAGCGGAGAAAGAAGCAGACTTCGTTATTGATACGATCGAAAAACTTGTGGGAATTTTGGGGTATTGAAGAAAATGTTTTTCTACACATACACGAAAAACTTATAGAGGAAAAAATTCCAACTCACGACCACACCGATGGCGAGGACTTTCCCAAGGAAGGGGTCGACATGCGCGAATTCGACGAACAGATAGAGGAGCCCGACCTGCGCGAGCGCGTTCCCTCCCTGCAAGATCACGTACCGCACCAGGTGCGATCGTGTGTTCTCCTTTTTCTGGAAGACAAAATACTTGTGGAACATAAAGGCACTCACGAGACCGAGGCCGCTGCTGATAAACCCCGCGCCCAGGTACCACAGCCCCAAATATCGCATCAACTGGAAACTCCCGAGCTCCAACGTCGCCGCTCCACCGCCGCTCATGAGATAGCGGAAGAACTGAGGTAGGTGCGGGCGGATGCGTGCGTACATATCAGCGGCAGTTTACAGGCCGCGGCAGCAGATGGTAGCTCCCCATCGCCAGCGCCGTGTCGCCGTATTCCTCCAATTCCTCGTAGCTGAGCTTCCGCACGTGCTGGAAACAACGCTGCTGAGGGTTCGGGATCCGGTAGATCTCGGGCATCGAGGGCGACACGCGATCGCGCACCAGGTACAGCCAGTGCGGGTTCTCGGGCAGCTGCGCGAAGAGCTCCGATTCCTCGATCAGCAAATCCGTATCGCGGTATTTCTCCTGGAGGATCTTCGCCGCCATCGCCGACGCCGTGCCGAACCCCGAACCGCGGTGCTCGATCTGCCAGTCAGCCTGCCAGAGGACGATGAATCCCATCGCGACCATCGCGAGCAGGCTTGTATACGACTTTGCAAGAGCCGGGCTCGCGAGACGGAGGGTAGAGCGGATGATGATCGACATGCCACCCGGCACGAACGGCAACAGAAGGAGATGGGCGGGTACCAGATGGCGGTACCAGCCGTAACTGTTGAGGAAATAGAGCGTGAAGAGCGCGACGAGGGTCGTCAGGGCGGTCTTGATGGAGGACGAGAGTTTCGTGGAGGACGACCACAGACCCACCATACCCAGCACCAGAATGATCCCGAAGGCGACGAAGGGGATGCGGGTGAGGATCTCGTTGTTCTCGCGGAGCACGTAGAGGATCGGCATGTCACCGCCGCCGAAGATGAACTTATCCACCTCCTCCGTCAGGCTCCCCGCGGGCGTGTGGGTAGCTTCGATGAATCTCCAAGGGAGGTAGACCAGAACTGCGACGATTCCGCTCACCGTCAGCGCCGTCACTTCCTTCCATTGTTTGCGTGCGAGAGCGATGACCCACGAGACGGCGAGGGCGGGAAGGATTAATCCAAACGTCAGCTTGGTCAGGATCGATATTCCGAAGAAGATGCCGCTGACAGCTCCACGTCCCGCGGGCGGGAACGCCCGCTTCTGATCTATGGATGCCATCGCGAGCAGCCCGAGCATCAGGAAGAAGAACGCGGGGATCTCGCCGAGCACAGGCTTTCCGGTGTTGATGAAGGCCGAGAGGCTCACGAGGAGTGCCGTGGTCCACCGAGCGGTGCTGAGCCCGGCCACTTTGCGCGTGAAGACGTACACGGCTGCGGCACTGCCGAGTACATACAGCGTCATTGGGAAGCGTGCGGCTGCCACCGAGAGCCCGAAGAGCTTCAGCGAGAGTGCGGTCGGCAAAATCACGGTCGGCCCTACCGCCAGGAAGTACGGGTAGTACCAGACGTGGTCGAGGAGCGGGATTGCATACCCCTTCCCCGCCACCACCATCTTCGCCGTCATGATGAAGAGCCCTTCATCGATCCACGTGCCCGGCGAGATGCCCAGTTCACGGTACGTGAAGAAGAGGGCGACAACCGCGAGGCCGAATTCGGGCAACCAATAGGAATAACGTTTCAGCACGAGGTCATTATAACGCCTTTTGATAGGGGCGGTTCGCGAACCGCCCCAACATCATTTTTTTCGTAAGACCCCGACCACGCTCACTCCCTTCGCATACCCCTTCCCCTCATGCCGCAGCGCGCGCAGGAGGACCTTTGCCTCGCCGCTGTAGAACCAGCGCAGGAACGCGTTCACCGGCGCCATGGGGATCTCGATGTCTGTGCCGCCCTTGCCCCACGATTTGCCGCGCAGCTTGCTCAGCCGCCGCATCCATTTCACGACCGGATAGAGACGTCGCATGCAGTGGCTCACGAGCAGTTCGTCGACGGACGTTCCCGACCATAACTTCCGAAACCCCTCGATCCCGTCGTACCGTCGGAAATGTTCGAACGCATCATCATGCGGACCCCAGAGCGACATGTCCGCAGGTGCGAGCATCATCAAGTATGCCCCGGGCTTCATCGCATCGATCAACGCATGCACCAACTCGACATCCTTCTCCACGTGCTCCAGCACTTCGATCAACAGCACCGCATCGGCTTCCCTCAGTTGGGGAACATCCTGCGGCGCGTACCCGTGGATGTATGTGCAGTGAGGAAATCTCTTCCGAGAGAATTCGATCCCGTCCGCCGTCGGTTCCACGCCGATCACGGTGTACTCCCGCGACAGGAATTCCGTGAGCCCACCCGTCCCGCTCCCGACATCTATGAGCAGCGGCCGTTCAGCAGGGACCAGCAGCGGCCGTTCCCGGCCGCGGTCAGGTGAAGGTGGAAGGAGTTCATGCAGCAATGTTTGGAGGATCAACCGGCGTCCCAGGAACCACCAATGACGCTCTTCCATGCCGGCGTGTGCCTCGAACTGTGCAAGCTGCATATTTTGATTGTACCGTAGGGGCGCAGCATGCTGCGCCCGTGTTATCCTTTCCGCATGCGGATCGCCTATATCAACCATGGCCGGTTCCCCACGGAAAAGGCGCACGGGTACCAGACCGCGCAGGTCTGTGACGCCATGATGGAGCTGGGCCACGAGGTCACGCTCCTCACGCCCAGCATCCAGACTCCCATCACGCAGAGCCCACGGATGTATTACGGCCTCCGGCATGACCTCACGGTCGTGTCATTGAAGGCAGATGTGAAAGCGCCCGGCTTCCTCCGATTCCTCTTCATGATGCGTGTGTACGGAAAGGAAGTCACAAAGTATCTCGAGGCATCACCTGCGGACCTCCTCTACATCCGCTCCCCGTATCTGCTCGCTGCCGCTCTCCGAACACAGATTCCTGTCATCATTGAACTCCATACGGTGCCCGGGTTCTTCTTCCTGTTTAAAGGAAAGCTCAATCGTTGCAAGAAAGTCGTCTGTCTGACGTCGCAGATGCGTGACGCAGTCGTGCGGGCAGGAGTCGATGCAAGTCATGTCGTCGTGGAGGGGGATGCCGTCGATCTCAAAAAATTCTCAGCACTTCCGGACAAGGGAGAGATGAAAGCGAAGTGGGGTCTGCCGACAGAGAAGAAGGTCATCGGGTACGTCGGCTCATTGGTCACGCGGGAGACGTTGGAGAAGGGGGTGCGTGAATTGATTGATGCAATTGCGCGACCGGCAGCGGCGACAGAGCCTGTCCCGAGCCGAGCCGAGGGGGCGTCGCCGCTGCACACGAAATTGTTATTATGGATCGTTGGCGGTCCCGAAAAATGGGTGAATGAATACAAACGGCATGCAGAATCTCTTGGATTGAAAGCCGATTGCATCCGTTTCGAAAGCCACATCGAAGCGCAGTTCGTTCCGAACGCCATCGCCGCCTGCGACATCTGCGTTTACCCAGCACCGAAGTCAGACAATCCCTACTTCACACGCGACACCTCGCCGCTGAAGCTTTTC
>SICS01000037.1 GCA_009691305.1 Candidatus Peribacteria bacterium
CCCGCTTCCACGCTCTGATCTGGCCGGCGATGCTCAAGTACGCCAGCGTCCGGATGCCCGACCGGCTGCTTATCCACGGTTTCCTCACCAGCAACGGCGAAAAGATGAGCAAGTCGCTCGGCAACGTGGTTGCACCCGATGAAGCGATCAGTAAATACGGCGTCGACGCACTGCGGTTCTTCCTCAGCCACGAGATCCCCGTGGGCAATGACGGCGATTTCTCGTGGAAGCGTTTTGGAGAGCTCTACGACAGCAAGCTCCGCAACCAACTGGGGAATCTCCTCAATCGCGTTCTTGTTCTTCTCAAGAAAGAAGGAGGTGCAGTGAACGTCCCTGATAGCCCTGAGGATGTGAAGCACGCTGCAGAAGGCTGGAAGGATTTTGAGAAGAAGATGAATGCGTTCGATCTCCACGCCGGGATCCAGCAGGCCTTCGATCTCGTCTCCGCACTCAACATGGGCTTCGACAAAGCCGCGCCATGGAAGCTCAAGGGCGAGGAACGCTTGGTGATGCTCAGCCGCTTCGCAGAGTCGCTGCGCCACGTCGCATTGCTCCTCCTGCCGTTTGTCCCAGAAACGGCGCAGACGATCAGCCGACAGCTTAACGTTTCTTATGCGGCGAAGATGCTGGACGTCGACTTCGTGATCTCAGATTCGATGAAACACTGGGGCAGCGAGAAGGACTGGAAGGAAGTAGGGGAACCGGCAATTTTGTTTGCCCCGGTGGAGTAGTCAAACAGCAGAGGGTCTGGTAGACTGTTACTGCTCCCACACGTACGAATCCGGCGATTGCTGCGGGGAAATCCAGGCAGTGAGCAGGGTGTATGCATTGCGGAGAGCGACTCTATTTCTTCCTCTTTTCTTTTATGTTCGATCCCATGTCAGAACTCACAGGCAGGCCGGGCGGCGATGAATTCGGAATGGGCCCCACGGGTGCCCCTCCTCCGCAGCAGCGTCCTCCCCGTGCTTTTGGCGGCGGCCAGGGTGGCCAGGGCAGCCAGGGCGGCGCAGGCGGCCGGTTCGCCACCGACCTCCACAGCGTGACGATCCACGCGCGCCAGCGCACCTTCTACGTCGACCTGAAGGAGTCCGGCAACGGCAAGTTCTTCAAGATCTCCGAGAAGTCTCGCGGCGGCCAGAAGACGACGATCATGTTCGATGTCGAAGACCTCGACCAGATCATCGCGGCGTTGCAGGAGATGAAGACGAAACTGTAAGAGAATTGAACCCCTCTCCCTTCGCAAAGGGAGAGGGTAGGGTGAGGGTTGTTAGACGCATCCTCAGCCGCCCTCACCCCGTCCCTCTCCCGCTGCGGCAGGAGAGGGGGCCTTATCATCATCGGTTCCCTCGCGCCCACTCCACCCCCGTTATCGGTTTCCCTCCCGCCGTCTGCACTTTCACGAGGTGCAGCACTGTCCCATTCGCGCACGGCAGGGGAGTCGAGCTATCCGTCGGCTCCAAGGCGGTCTCAATCAACTTGAGGGGCTGTCCGTTTATGGTGAGGGTCACGCCGGGCCATGGTGTAAAGGCGCGGACGCGTCGGTCGATGCTCTCAGCGGTCATCGCTTGCACGTCCGCGATGCCGTCTTCGCGCGTCAGGACATGGCAGACGGTCGCGCGCGCTGCATCCTGATCGACGGGCGTGAGGGTGTGCTTGAGGGTCTTGATCAAAAGCTTTGCGCCGAGGTCAGCAAGTTTGTCGTGGAGGGTCACCGCAGTCTCGCGCGGGTCGAGTGTCATCTTTTTCTGAGCGAGGATGGGACCCGCATCAAGTTCCTTCACCATCTTCTGGACCGTGACCCCCGATTCTTTCTCTCCGGTCAGGATGGCGTGTTGGAGGGGGGACGCGCCCCGCAGTTTTGGGAGGAGTGAGGCGTGAACGTTTATTGGAGCGATGGTCGGCATGTCGAGGATCTGTTGTGAGAGGATCTGGCCGAAGGAGACGACGATGAGGAAGTCGGGCTGGGGACCGGGCTCTGGATCGGATTTGATGAAGTCATTCAGATTTTCAGGCTGGATGATCTTGATTTTGTGGCTTTCTGAAGCCACTTTTACGGGTGACGGCGTCAGCTCCTGTCTTCGTCCAGTTGGCCGGTCCGGCTGCGTGATCACCAAGTCGACCCTGAAAGAGGGGTCTTTCAAGAGGGCCTCCAATGAAGGGACCGCAAAGGAGGATGTCCCCAGGAACCACACCGACTTTTTCTGACCAGATGCCATGCGTATAAGTGTACACTTTCCGAGCCCGAGCCCGAACCCGAATCTATGTCCCGTCGCCTCCCCATGTTGGCCTCCTCTGTCCGCGCGATCATCGCGCCCATCCTGCGTGCATGCCCGCAGGAATGCGGCATGGTCTCGATCACGAAGGTCGAACTGGCCTCTGATCTCTCGTACGTCACCGTCTATGTGAGCGCCCTGAGCGAGGTCAAACGGGCCGTCACGTTCCTGGAGGGCCGCCGGAAAGAACTCCAGAAGCACCTCGGGGCTTTGGAGACGCATAAAACTCCGCTGCTTCGGTTCCGCGAAGACCGCACCGCGCAGGACGGCAACCGCATCGACGAGTTGCTCCGGCGCGCGTCGAAAAATACTTCAGAAGAGAGTTCTGGAACTTCGCAATAGGAGGTCGTTGATGGATGGAGGGTGGAGTGAGAGACTCCGACCCTTTCGCCTTATGCACTTTCCTGAACAGGACATCACACAGGCCGCTGACCTCCTCACGACGGCGACCCGTTTTTTGTGTGTCTGCCATCGCAATCCCGATGGCGACGCGATCGGATCGCTCCTCGCGATGGGCCTGCTGCTCGAGCAAGAGTTTCCCGGAAAACCCGTCGGCTTCCACTGTGTGGACCCTGTCCCGGAGATGTTCCATGTCCTCCCCGGCGCTTTCCGAGTCAGCGTGTTGCCCCAGCCCGTGCCCGAGCCCGAAGGCACTGTCTTCGTCTTTCTGGATTCCGCCGAGCCGAAGCTCACCGAGCTGCACGAAACGCACCCCCAACTCTTCGATGGCACGTACAAATCGCTCATGATTGACCACCACTACAGCAATCCGCGGTTCGGGACCGCCAATCTCCTGGTTGCTGAGGCCAGTTCGACGTGCGAGATCGTTACGTGGTTTGCGGAGCGGATGAAGTGGCCTTTGACGGGCGACATCGCCACCTGCCTCCTCACCGGCGTCTATACCGACACCGGCGGCCTGCTCCACAGCAACGTCACCCCGGAGGTCTACCGCACCGTGGCACACCTCTGCCGCGCGGGCGGGCGACGGCAGCAGGTGGTGAACGCCGTCTTCCGGACAGGCCAGCTCAGCACGCTGCGTCTCTGGGGACGCGTCTTGGAGAAGATCACGCTCACGGACGAAGGGGGGGCCATCTCGGCCGTCACCGAGGGTGACTTCCGTGCCACGGGCGCAGACTACAGCGAACTCACGGGCGCCATCGACTACGTGAATGCCGTCCCGGGCATGCGCTTCTCCCTGATCCTCAGCGAGCGCGACGGCAAAGTGAAAGGATCACTCCGCACTCTGAGAGATGACGTCGACGTCTCCGCCATGGCCGGCAAGTTCAGCGGCGGCGGCCATCGCAAAGCTGCGGGCTTCGCATTGCCGGGGAAGCTGAAGCCGGAAGTGCGGTGGAAGGTTGTGGAGGATGACCAGAGCGGCGTTTCTTCGCCGCAGGGGGAATGAGAGTCCAAGGATTCCAAAGAGTCCAAGGACGAGTTGGTAAAGAAGTGAAAATGTTTGTGATGGAAAGCTGGCGAGGATTTAGTGGTGAATAGAAGATCGGAAGCGGGTGAGGAGAAAGCTCACATCCACACCCCTGTGGAACATCCAGTCATTTACGTCGTTTCTGCCTTTGTCGCGTTCGGAGGATTTCCCCCTGTCGGTGGAGGCACCTGCTTTCCTGCACCAGCGTCATTCTGGTCCTTGGAATCCTTGGACTCTTTGGAATCTTGAATATTGGAAGGCTGCTCTGGACTCGCCGCAGCCACGGATGGCTGCTCTGGAACGACCGGTGGCTGCTGCCGTGCTTCCGCTTCCTTCTTCGCCGCCCTCGCCGCAATGTTCGCCTGATGCGCGAGGATTTCCTCTGGCTTGGTGGTGATGACGGCCGCTTCCTCGGGGCTCGCGATGATCTGGATGGCGACGTGCTTGTTGCCGGCGAAGAAGATGCCCTGGCCGACGCCGGAGTTGAGCAGCACGTCCCTCTCACCGTCGGTGAGGTAGAAGAGCTTCTGCAAGTTGTCGACCGCGGAGGCCGACTGCTTCAGGAGGATCTGCAACGCGGAGTTGGTGATGATCGGTTTCCCAAAGGGGGAGTTCACGAAGTCATCCACGTCCTGTGTGATCGTGGTGATGCCCAGGTAGTACTTGCGGGCGCGCTTCACGATGCCGTAGAGGAACCTGGCGGAGTCCTCAAACTGCATGAGGTTCCACGCCTCGTCGATCACCAGGAACCGCTTCTTCATCTCCGCGCGGACAATGTTCCACAGATGGTTCAAGACGATGTAGATCGCGATCGGGCGGAGCTGTTCCTCCAGGTCGCGGATCTGGAACACGACCATCTGGTTCTTCAGCTCGACGTTGGTCTGCTTGTCGAAGATGCCGGAGTAGCTGCCATCGGTGTACTTCTGGAGGACCTTGGCCATGTTCTCACCGCCCTGGGTCGTCATTAACACGTCTACGAGGTCGTGCATGGTGGGCGGCTCGATGCCGGTCGGGTCTGCCGTCTGGAGGGTGATGCCACGCAGTGCGTAGGTGTCGAGGATCGCCTTGTCGAGGATGCCGTCCTCGGACGGGGTCAGCGTACCCAGCATGAGGCGGAAGAGTCCGTGCAGGTTGATGGCAGCGGAGCGCAGGATTTCGCCGACCTCTGCTTCATCTCCTCGGATGGCCTTGGGCAGGTCGAAGGGGTTGATGTGGAAGCTGCTTTGGAGCGAGAGAGGGACGAAGGATCCGCCGACGGTCTTGCAGAGCTCCACGTATTCGTTTTCCGGGTCGATCACGAGCACGTCGGTGCCGAGCATCATCGCGCGGAGGATTTCCAATTTCACACCGAAGGATTTGCCCGCGCCGGAGGTGGCGAAGACGTTGCAGTTGGCGTTGGGGAGGTCGAAACGGTCGAAGATCACCAAGCTGTCGTTGTGGCGGTTGATGCCGTACAGGATGCCATGGTCATCAGTGAGGTCGCTGCTGGAGAAGGGGAAGCTGGTCGCGAGCGGCGAGGTGTTCATGTTGCGGTTGATCTCCAGCTCATCCAGGCAGAGCGGGAGCGTGCTCGTCCACGCGTGTTCCATCTGGAACATCGCGGGCTTCGTGAGCACCAGGCGTCCGCCCAGCTGCGACTCGATGTCGGTCTGAAGCTTTTTCAGCCCGTCCTCGTCGTCGGCGTAGAGCGTTACGTACATCCCGAACTGGAAGAGCTTCTCGCGGCCGCGCGCAAGCAGGTCACGCAACTCTTCGGCGTCCTGCAACGCGGCTTCCAGCGATGGGTCGCGGACGATGCCGCGCTGCTCCAGCATGCGGATGCTCGACCGCAGTTCCGCCACTTTCTTCCGGAGCATCTTCATGATGGCGGCGTTGCTGGAGGGGTAGATGAAATGGGAGATCTCCATGGTCGCGTCAAAGTTCACCAGCTGCGACATCCAGTTGGGGTAGATGTAGTTCGGCCAGTTGTAGACGTAGAGCGTGCGCGAGAAGACGTCGCCCAGCACCAATTCGTTGCGCTTCACTTCCATCGCCGACGGCGCGATCAGGTCGAGGATCTTCTGCAGGCCCTCTTCGTACTGTTTGAGCGCCTGTTTTTCCTCCACGGTCAACTTCTCCATCTTCCCCGTCTCGGTGTTCAGGATGGCTTCCACGTTCTTGTGGAGACCGAGCAAGTCATCGATTGCGTAGAGCAGGGGATTGCCCGCCTTCGCGCTTTGCGCTTCGGTGGGCAGGCCCGCATTGCCGCTTTGCGCTCCGGTGGGCAGGCCCGCATTGCCGCTTTGCACTTCGGTGGGCAGGCCGGTGTTCGGGGGGGTGGATGTGGGTATTGCCATAATGGGTTCCCGCCTCCGCCAAGGCTCCGGCGGGCAGGCAGGAAATCATTTAATTATACCTGAAAACGGCGTTTTGATCAATTCCTTACAACCCTCCAAACGGCGAATGGCCGCTCTTTTTGCGTGGCCCGGTCTTCCCTTCGATCACCCCTAGGTCATCCACTCCCGGGACGTCGACCACCTTCAGCCCGGCGATGAGCACTTCGCGGTTGCTTTCGAGCGCCGTGATCCGCTTGCCGGCGATATCCAGGAGCTCTTTCAAGATCGACTGGATGCTCGTCAGCTCCTTCGACTGCAGTTCCGTTTGCGTGAGTTCCTCTCGTGCGGCGGCGAGCTCCTTCTGGCGCTCCTGCGCGGTGCTGAAGTCCTTCGCCTTTACTGCGGCCTTCAGTTCCTTATCGATGCCCGAGACAGTTTTCTTCTGCTCCGTCTGCGTGGTCTTGGCGGTCGCAAGCTGCTGCGCGATTTCCTCCGACCGGCGCGTGCTGCGCTCGGTGATGTTCGCGAGGCCGTTCTGGTAGAGGTCGAGCGTTTCGGTACGCTCGTCGCTGCGGTTCAGCAGGTCGGAAATGTCCACATGCAGCACGGCCGCGAACTCCTCCAGCAGTGCGTACAGGTCATCGACGTTCTCCTCCGTCGGCAGCGCGTGCAGGCGCAGCTGTGCCTTCACCCCGTCCATCGCCGCGAACACCGGCATTGCGGGGCCGTCGGCGAGGAATTGGCTTGTGTAGATACTCAAGAGCGATCCTGGCCGCACCGTCGGGACGACCGTCCGGAGGATCGAGAGGCTGTAGGCGATAGCATTGCGCGCACCGGTCACCGTCCCGGCATCCTGTTGGACTTGCGCCGAGTTTGCCGCAACCGTTTCTGCAGGTTTGTTGGACGACCCGCACGCCGAGAGGGCGAGAGGGACCATGAACGCGAGGACAATGAGAGCGCGCTTGTTCGACATGGATGTGTGTACAAAATTATAGCACAAAATCATGATTTTTGCAGGTGGACGTTTGTGCACACAAATTGTGTTCAAACATGAGGCATTTCTGTGTGCAAGATCAAATTATTGTTTCACGTGGGTATTTACCTTTGGAGTGCTACATTCAGCGCGTTCTCCCGAGTAGTTGTTTTGTTCATGGCGAGCTTTTGATCGCCAAGCAGACAGCGTCTCTCCTTATATGTTCGCGATGCTCCACGAGAAGGCTGATGAGGTGCTCCGCACGCAATTCCCGGGCAACACGATCGCAATACAGTGGACGGTTCCGAAGGAATCCTCCTTTGGTGATGCATCGCTCAGCCTCCCGTTGCAGCTCGCGTCGCTCCTAAAGAAGAAACCGCGCGAGATCGCGCAGGTATTTGTCGATGCGCTGAAAACATTTCCGGGCGTCGAGAAAGTGGAGATCGCGGGGGCGGGGTACGTGAACGTCTGGCTGACGACCGAGGCGCTCCTCCAGGAACTCGGTGAATCCGAGTCCGCGCAATCGCCCACGAAGCTCAACAAAAATGAGAAGCCCGTGATCGTCGACTACTCACAGCCGAACATCGCCAAGCCGCTGGGTGTGCACCACATCCTTAGCACTGTGCTCGGGCAGGCACTCTGTAACCTCCACCGCCATGCGGGCATCCCTGTGGTGGGATGGAACTACATGGGTGACTGGGGCACGCAGTTCGGCAAGCTCGCCGTTGCGTGGGAAAAATGGGGTGACAAGAAGAAGAGCATCGAGACGTACACGCTCGATGAATTGCTCGAACTCTACGTCCGGTTCCACGCCGAAGCGGAGGCGGACGCGGCGCTCGATGACGCGGGGCGCGCAGCATTCCGCAAGCTGGAGCAGGGCGACAAGGAACTGCGGGCGTTCTGGAAAGGGGTCGTCACGGTGACGAAGGCGTCACTGGGGGATATCTACGAACGACTGCACGTGAAATTTGATACGGACATCGGCGAGAGTTTCTACGAGGACAAAATGGTGCCAATCTTGGACGAGGGGAAGAAGAAGGGCGTCTTCACTGAGGGCAAGGAAGGCGCGCTCATTGTCGAATTCCCTGAGGAATCCAAGCTTCCGCCCTACCTGGTCCAGAAGGGGGACGGCGCGACGCTCTACGCCACGCGTGACCTCGCCCAGATCCGCTACCGCATCGACACGTACCAGCCGCAGTCCATTCTCTATGTGGTCGACGTGGCGCAGCAGCTCTACTTCCAGCAGCTCTTCGCGACGGCGCAGAAGCTCGGCTGGGAATTGCCGGAGATCGAGCACGTCGTGTTCGGCCGCATGCGGTTCGCCGAGAGCAAGATGAGCACGCGGAAGGGGACTGTCCTCAAACTCGAGCACGTGTTGGACGAAGCCGTGGAGCGCGCGGAGGCAGTGATCCACGAGCACCGGGAGACCATCCAGACCGATGATGCCGCCGCGCTCGCCGAAATGATGGGAGTGGGGGCGCTCGTCTACGGGATCCTCAGCCAGAACCGGAAGATGGATATCGTCTTCGACTGGGACAAGATGCTCAGCTTCGACGGCAACAGCGCACCGTATTTGCAATACACCTACGCCCGCGCGCGGTCGGTGCTCCGGAAGGCGGGCAAGGAGACCTCGACGCCGTCGTTCCCCAAAGCCATCGCCGCGCTCACGCAGTCCGAGCGCGTGTTGATCCGCATGCTGCTCCAGTTTCCGGGCGTCCTGGAGGACGCGCGCGAGAGCCGCATGCCCCACCTCCTCGCCACCTACCTGTTCGGGCTCTGCCAGGACTTCAATGCGTTCTACAACGTGGACCCGATTCTGTTGGCCGAAGGGTCCACGAAGGAACTCCGCATCGCCCTGACTGCATTCTCCTCCAACGTCCTCAAGACCGGTGCCGAAATCCTCACGCTCAGAGTTCCTGAAAAAATGTAATTTTATTTATTCGCGGCCTGTACAGCCGCGCTACTACTTCCCGTCCCATGAACCGTTATCACTCGCCCCGGAGGAGTTCCTCCTCCGCCCCTGCAGGACCCATCGTGGCCTTCCTGCTCATCGCCTGTTTTGGGCTCCTGTTCGTTACCGGCTGCTCCAAGAGCATCTCTGGTCCCGAAGCCACGCCGGATGAAGATGAAACGTTCACGGCCGATGACATTGCGCGCTTCCGTGCGTTGAACGACAAGAGTGACCAACCTCCGGTGATGGCCGAAGGTGAGACGGCATCCACCGCTTCCACTGCACCGACGGCGGCGTTGCCGGCCCGCACGGCTAGCGGCACCACGAGCGCGGTGGCGGTGAATCCGGAACTCCGGAAACTGTACGACCAATTGCGGGCATTGTCCTCGGGGAAGGGGGGCAACGTGTTCCGCGTGACCAATGCGTTCCTCAACGTCCGCAGCCAGCCCTCGGTGAACGCGCCGTACGTGGCGCGCCTGAATCAGGGCGACCTCGTGAGCCTGGACGAATTCGTCAATGCGAGCTGGGCGAAGATCGCCCTCCCGGGCGGACAGCACGGCTACGTCGCCAACCGTTACCTCTCCAAACTCACCACCGAGGAGAAACTGAAAGATGAGCAGAAGGCGTTCGAGGGCCAGTACTTCGTGAACTTCGCTTTCGTGAACGTGCGCACGGGTCCGCAGACCGGCAGCGAAAAGATCGGCGAGATCCCGGGGCAGGCGTTCGTGCGGCCGCTCGGCATCGACAAAGGATGGGCGCGCGTCCCACTTGCCGACAAGCAGGGCTACGTCTCCATGGAATTCCTCTCGTCGTTCCAGCCCAACTTTCTGGTACGCCAGGACAAGTTTACGCTGCCGATTCTGCACTACTCCGCATCCGACAGCGCAACGCTCGCAACGCTCTCATTGCATCTCGCGCGCCTCAAGCAAGACGGCGTGAAGTTTCTCACGATGCGCAGCTTCTTCGATACGCTCCAGGCACAGGAAGGGCGTGACGTCCGCATATCTCCCCGCAGCGTGATCCTTGCCGTCTCTGGCATCACCTCGCAGAACGTGAAGCGTATCTCCGATGTGCTCTCGGCTGCCGGCGTCTCCGCGACGCTCTTCGTCCAGACCGACCAAGTCGGGCTCTCGGGCATCAGTGAGAAGATGCTGCTCACACTGCAGGCCAACGGGTACGATATCCAGTCGGGCGGGCATATGGGTGACGACCTCCGCACGCTCACGACGGACCAGACGAAGCTGGAGCTGGAGCAAAGCCGCACCATCCTGGAGCAGATGACACACAAGACCGTTTTCGCGGTCGTCTATCCGCAGGGCGGCGCCAATGACCGCATCCTGCAACAGGCGGCCGAGGCCGGCTACCTTTTCGGCATAGGCAGCGCGCCAGATAAGGTCTTCGGACGCGATCAGTTCCTCCGCCTCCCGTCGTACACGATCACCTCCGGGATGACCGCGGATGACGTGTTGATGCTGACGAAATAATTTGTGCCTATGTGAATGGTAGGGGTCGTTCGCGAATGACCCCTACTTCTTTAACATTTTCTGCATTTGTTTCATGAAGTCATCGGAACCGGTTTTGCTGGCTTCCAGAGCGGCTTTGGAGGCTTCCTGTGTGGCCATCTTGATGATGTCTTCCATGTGCACGGCGAAGTACCAGGTGCCCCAGATGGTCGCGCCGAGGAACCCCATGTAGATGAGGCCCTTGAAGGTACTGCCGAGCGTGCGCCACCAGTCGCGGTTATCCATATGGCGCAGGTGCGACTCGATCGCATCAAGCCGCTCCAGCAACTGCTCGGTAGCGCTCGGTGCAATAGGGGCGGCGCGTGCGGCTTGCGGAGCGGGAGTGGGGTAGCGGGGATCGGGGAGCCGACGACTTCTTCGGCGAGCGTGGGTTTTTTTAATGGGGGCATGGGCGGAGTCTAGCGGTCAGAATCCGCGGCGCCACTTGCGGAGCATCTCAAACCCACGCGTGATGTAGTAGCGCGCGGATAGCGGAAGGTCGATGCAATGGATCAGTTCAAGAAGATTCCCACCAAAACCCGTTTTGAAGAGTGTCACTCCGGCAAAGGGATGTTTTGCATTTTCAATTTTCCATTCTCCATTTTCCATTCGCCGGGGCGCTATGCCCCAAAAGTTGTACACGTGGTCGCCGCGCTTCATTGCGTCCTGGATCGCGGTCCACTGGAGCAGGTAACTCGCGGGGATCTTGCTGATGACGCTCGCCCCGTGGTGGTAGCTGGTTTCGCCGCCGAACGTCATGTGGATCGACGAGGCGATCACCTGCCCCTGGTGGCGCGCGAGGTAGAGGATCACGTTGTTGGTCTTCGCGAACTCCTCCACCTGAGCACGGAAAAACGTGTTCGTGTACGGCGTGAAGCCGTGGCGCTTCCTCGTCACCTCATGGAGACTCAGGAAGTGCTCGATATCGGCTACAGGATCAGCAGAAGCCGTGACCGTGACGCCCTCCTTCTGCGCGCGGCGGATCAAGTTGCGCGTGGTGGAACGCATGTTTTTGAAGAGGTCGTCTTCAGTCATATGGATCGGGCTCGGGCTGGGGCTCGGGATCGGTAACCACGGGTCAGGACTTGTAAGAGGGAGATACCAGAGGTGCTCAGCGAGCAGGTGAAGTGGCGAATGTTTTGCACCAATACTTTTCAATTGAGTGTCGCTTTCCGGAGTCCTTACCCAAAAAGGGCTCATACGAATAAAAGAACATTGCTTGTCGCGTGCAATCCTTTTCAGTTCTGTCATGAGTTCTTCAATATTTTCCATTTTCCATTTTCCATTTTCCATTTCGACGACAGGTCCGTAGGGGACACTCAAATGCCTCCCGCGCCGCGCCGGCACCACATGCGCGAAGCAGACCCCACGCACGGTGTCACCGTCCTTCGCCATCAACCGGATCGGCTCCTGCCCGATGCGCCGGTACACCTCGCCCATCGCCCACGACTGGAGGAAGGGGCGGTGGGGTTGCCGCAGGAGAAATGCATCCCATTCCTGCTGGTTGGTCGCGACGGTGATTGTCATTGCGGCCATTCTACACGGAGTTCGCGTACGAGTTCTTCCGCATCTTGCAGCCGTGTCCCCGGATGTGTCGGCAAACTCAGGATCTGCTCGCCCGCCTCTTCCGCCCGCGGATCCGTCCCGTCCGCGTATCCGCAACTGGATGCCTCAGACGCAGTTGGGCAGATCACGCACCCTGACCAGCCATCATGGAGGTGGATGTTCTTCTTTTTGAGAGCGCGCCGGATCTTCTCCGCATTGGGCACGAACATCGGGAACTTCTGGAGCGGGAGGTCTGATCTGACTCCATGGAGGACGGGCCAGCCGTGCTCGGCGCATTGTTCGAGATAGAAGCCGGTCAGCAGGCACCGATGGTCATTGATCTCCTTCAATCGGTTCAGTTGGTCGAGCGCGAGTGCCGCGAGGATGTCCGGCATGTGATGAAGTTCGGATGGCATCGTCCCGTGTTTTTCTTCCGGCGTGAGGATGGGGATAAGGAGGTGCAATTGCTTGGCGAGCCAGAGGATCAGTTTGCCGATCCCACAGCCGTACAGCGGCCGTGCAAGGGCGTAGATCTGCGGGTATTCCAACAGCAGCCCAATCCGGAACAGTGGTAGGTCACCGGCACGTTTCTCTTCGTCGGTCAGCGACTTCATGGTCTGGTTCTTGATGATGACCGCACCACCCGTGATTCCTGAAATCGCTTTGTCGCGTCCGAAGCTGAGCAGCAATGCATCACCCAGTTTGCCGATCTCCTTGGGGCCGTCGGAATCCGGGAGCACATGGGCGCAGTCTTCGATCAACAGGATGTTGTGCTTGGTGCAGAGGGCGCGCAACTCTTCCGTCGGCGCCGGAATGCCGAACGTGTGCTGGCAGATCACCGCGCGCGTCCGCGGCGTGATGCGACGCTCGGTATCGGCGGGATCCAGGTTCAACGTCCGCGCATCGATGTCTGCATAGACCGGCGTGAGTCCCGCGCGGAGGATCGCATTCGGGACCACTGCGCAGGTGTAGCCCTGCACGATCACCTCATCCCCCGCATTCCATCCCTGGTTCCGTAGGAACGCCAAGAGCGCCTCGCGCCCGGAGGCGAAGAGGAAGGCTTTGCCGTTGAATGTGGCTTCCAAAGCCGCCCTGAGTTTCTCGACGTATGGGCCCCGTTTGTACCGCCAGGGCAGGTACGAGAGCCGCAGCGCGAGCATGCGTTGTTGCCGGTCACCGAGGGGTGCGAACGTATGGTGGATGGGGCGGATGGCGGACATTCGGGGGGGATGATAAAGGAGATCGGTAGGGACGCCCCGGCGGGGCGTCCTTACGGCACCGGTAAGATTCGTTGGATTGCCGATTCCGCCATCCGCCCCGTACACACGAGGAGGGATCCCGGAGGGATACGGTTCGGGGTCTGCGTCAGTGATTCGACTGTCGCACCACCCGAGGCGAAGTTCTTGGCGCTCTGCGGATCAATCACAATGATGCGCTGGAAGACCGTTCTCGCCAACGTGCCCAGCTCCTGTTCGGCGGGGGATTGGTGCTCACCCATCTCGATCAGCCCGGCGGCCAGCAGGATCTTCTGTTGTTCCGGCTGCGTGCGCGTCCACGCGATCGCGGCTTTCACGCTCGCCGCGCTGCTGTTGTGTGTGTCATCCAAAATCCGCACGCCTGCCTCGGTGCGCACAGAGAACGTCTGGAGCAGGGGAGTGAAGCTGCGCAGGTGTCCGCGCATCCGGTCGAGGGGAACTCCCAAATGTTCGCCCACCGCGATGGCGAGCAAGACGTTCACCACGTTGTGCGTGCCATGCAGCGGCACGTCGAAGACGGTGTCACATGCCTTGAACCGAATGCCCTGCGCAGTCTCCTCGATATCGAACGCCTCCAGGTCGCACTGCCCGCCCGTGCCCGCGATGACCACTGGACATGAGCTTACAGAAGCCATTTTCCTGCACAGTTCATTGTCCCCATTCAGGAACGCGCGCCCATCACTCGGCAGTGCGGAGACGAGTTCCGACTTCGCCTCGAACAGGTTCTGCTGCGAACCGAAGAGCGCGATGTGCTGCGTGCCCACCATCGTCACGACGCCGAGCGTCGGCTTCACGAATGAACACATCAACGCGATCTCACCTTTTTGATATGCCCCCATTTCGACGACGAATAATTTCGGATTTCGGATTTCGGATTTCGATTCCCGTAATCC
>SICS01000038.1 GCA_009691305.1 Candidatus Peribacteria bacterium
CCGTCGTCCACGCCGCCCGCCGCGCAGGCCTCGTATTCATGCCGGATCGCCGTGATCGCCTCGTGCAGGCGCGACTGGTCCACGCCCGCGCGCGTGCTGAGCGAGCCGCCGTCTAAGTAGTTGTCGAGTTCGGTGGCGATGTAGTAGCAAAGACCTTTGGCTTCGCGGATGTTCAGGAACATGCGCGAGCTCATGTTGCCGCCCAGGATCACGGAGAGCACTTTGATCGCAAAGTGGTTGTCGTCGAGCGCGGGCAAACCCGGGAACCCGAGGACGAGGTGCGCCTGTTCGGTGTTCTTGGTGCGGAGCCAGACCTTCTTGGAGCCGTACCCGCTGAGCGGGAGGAAATTCCTCTTCTTCTTGCCGCTGATCGGGGCAAAAAATTTTTTGGCGAGCGTCATCGCCTGCGCCTCAGTCACTTTCCCTGCGAACGCGAGCACGAGGTTGTCCGGCGTGTAGAGCTCGTCCTTGTGACGCTGGAAATCCGCCTGGCTCACCGAGCGGATGAGTGTCTCGGTGCCGATGGTATCCCAGCCCAGCGGACAATCGCCGTAGAGGAGTTCCTCGAAGTCCCAGCCCGCGCGGTACATGGGGGTGTCCTGGTACATGCGCTCTTCTTCAATGATCACGCCGCGCTCCTTATCGATTTCCTCCGTGGGAAAACTCGCATGCAGCAACATGTCACTGAGCACGTCGCACGCCAGTTCGATCTCCTGCGCCGCGACCTTCACGTAGTACCCCGCATACTCCTTGCCGGTAAACGCGTTGAAGTCGCCGCCTACGCCGTCGATCGCCGCACTCACTTCTTTCGTCGTCTTATACTTCTTCCCTCCTTTAAAGAACATGTGTTCCAGGAAGTGGCTGATACCCCGCTGCTCGTTGGTCTCGTACCGCGAGCCTGCACCAGCGAAGACCAAGACTGTGACGGATTCGGTGCCGTCGCTGGAAGCAGTGAGCACCGGCAAGCCAGAAGGAAGCTTTTTTACCGAAAACATGCCCGGAGTGTAGAACATCCTCATCGAACGCGCTCGTAACTTCGTGTCTTCGTGAAATGCCCGACGAAGGTACGAAGAAACGAGCATGTTCGGGCATGATTAGTTTGCGTTGACCAAGCCCAAAAGCTCCTCTACTCTGCCCCGGCTATGTTAGGAAAGACCAAATGGCGCAGGCGCCTCCGCAGGCACGGATTCCTTAAGCGGTCGAGCACCGCTGATGGACGCAAAGTGCTCGCACGCCGACGGAGGAAAGGACGGAAGCGATTGACCGTGCAAAGAAAAAACAAGGCGAGGCTTTGAAGCGCCGACTGTGGAAGATGAAATATACGAACTTCTTGAAGTGGTCTAGTTCAACTTCGGCGGACGTGCTCTAGAATTCTTTCCTCACGCCTTCCTCCGATGCCTCGCGTCCTCCGCTCACTCACGAGAGAATTTACTCATCACCGCGAATTGTGGATCGTCTTTGTGACCGGCGTTTTGCTGCGCGCGCAGTACATGCTCTCGACTCCGCTCATCATCCGAAGCTACGACACGAGCGGCCACGTCAACTACATCATCTACGTCCTCAAGAATTGGACGCTTCCGCCGGGAACCGCCGGATGGGAAATGCACCAGCCTCCGCTGTACTACTTCCTGACGGCGCTGTGGATGAAGGCGAAGATGGTGGTACTCCCCTCCATCGGCACATGGCGATCGGCGCAATGGTTCTCGGTTCTGATCTCCGCCCTGACGCTGTGGATGTGTCTGCGAATCGCCCGCAAGGTCTTCCCCCAGCCGAAACAACAGATACAGGCCCTGCTCTTCCTGGGCATCATGGCTGTCCTGCCGGGCATCGTCTTCTTTTCATCGCGTGTGTCCAACGACACGCTCGTCACCTTCTTCCTGTTCGCGTTCACCGCATCGCTCCTCGACTGGTGGCAGTCGGGCAAGGACAAGGACTGGTACTTCTGCCTCGCATTCCTGATCCTGGGTATCCTCACAAAGTTGAGTGCGGGCGTTGCATTGCCAATCCTGCTGACGTGCATCTGGCTACGGCCAGGGTTACACACCGCCAAGAGGAAGCACATGACCGAAGGCACGCTGCTGATTTTGTTCTTCTGCACGGCGTGGAGCGTCGGCCTGCGGCTGCAGGAAGGATTTGTGGCGCCCCTCGTGAAGCCGGGTCTCTTGGGCCTCAACCACGCGCTGGCCGTCCCGCTGGGCATCCCTCAATTGCTCAGCTTCAGCCCCATCCGGATCCTGATGACGACCTACAACAACCCTTGGACGGATGAGTTTGGGCGGCAGTTCCTCTGGGAGTTCTTCTTCAAGTCCGCGTTCGTTGGCGAGTGGCAATTTTTGGGCGCCCTTCGTCCGCTGCACCAGCTGATGCTAGCGGGCGGGCTTTTCACCCTGGTGCTTGCGATCTTCGGCGTCGTGCGCGACACGCGGCGCAAGAGCTTGTACCGCGTCCCGCTCCTCCTCACGCTGGGCTTTGGCCTGCTGAGTGTGTTTGTCTTCCACATCCTGCACAGCGCCGGCTGTACCCAGGACTTCCGATACGTGCCGCAGGTGGCTATCCCCATCGGCCTCTACGCCTGCATGGGTCTGGATGCGCTCTCGCCCGAGTGGAAAAAGATCTCAACCATCACGCTCCTCACGTTCTGCATCCTGTGCGGCATCTTCCTGCTCTCACTCTCGCGCGCATGGTTCTAAATCCGCGGGAGGAGTATCTTCCCCCTGATGTTGCGCGTCCTCCACCAACTCAGCGCCTTCTGCTTCCTGATCCTCGGCGCATCATTCTTCCTGGCGTGGGTATTCGTGAAGAACGGCATCTGGGGAACCGAGTCCGCAGTGTGGCTGCAAGTCGCCGATCTTCCACTGCTCTTCTCGGGAGCCATCTACGGCGGGATGAGCCTTTACAAGAGTCTGCTGCAACCGGAACGGACGCCGAAAATTCTGCCATGGATGATCGGGGTGCCGCTGGCGGTGTTCTTCGTGTTGGTGTTGGTCATGAATTTTTGGCAATCGTGAAATTCCGCAGCTACGAAGGGCTGCTGCTGAGGCAATAGTTTTTAGCAGCGCCCCGGAGTTTATCCCGAGCGCCGTCGAGGGGCGGGCGCGGCATGATCAATACTGCACCTCCACATCCGGCATCCCCGCAGCGCGATTGGCCTCGCGTGCGGCGAGGAAGAAGTAGTCACTGAGGCGGTTGAGATAGACCTGCACGGCAGGATTAAGGGGTTCGACCGTCATCAACGCGGAGACGCGACGTTCGGCACGACGACAAATCGTGCGAGCAAGGTGCAGCCGCGCCGCGAGGGGCGACCCACCCGGCAGGATGAACGCCCGCTGCGGCTCGAGGGAGGATTCGAGTGTGGTGATCCACTCCTCCAGGACGACGACGTGGTCGGATGCGATGCGATCCTGTTTTGATTTCTTCACAATCGGCGTCGCGAGGTCACCGCCCAGGCGGAAGAGCGCGTGCTGCAGGACGATCAGCTGGTCACGAAGTTCCTCATGGATGCCCGGCGTCGCGATGGCCACGCCGAGCGCGGCGTTGAGTTCATCGACCGTGCCAACAGCCTCAATGCGCGGCGAATGTTTAGGGAGACGCTCGCCACCGAAGATCCCTGTTGTCCCCCGGTCGCCGGTTTTGGTGACGATAGACATCATTATGGCAACTTCAAAAGATGTTCAATGCGGACGATACGCTCCTCATGGCGGTCACTGAATATTCCCCGAAAATCATGGACAAGATTTTCATTCAAAAACATCGCTGTATTCTGAAAATCTTCTTTCATTTTCTTATTTTCCAGCCGAATTTTCTGAATGAATTTTTGATTACTCGCATAGAGTCGCTTGAAAAATCGATCGAGTTTTGCTGCCGTTATTGGGTGCTTCGCATTCATGGTGATCAGAGGGAAAAGAGTATGATGCATCTACGATAGACAGGTCGAGTGGATAGGGAAGATTCCCTGCTGCAGAATCTTTTGGATATGTCGAAATTATGGCTTCAGAAAGAGCTCAAAGATGTTCCACACCCCTGTGGAACATCCCCTTTATTCTCTTCCAGCAGCCTGCAGCACTTTCTCGTGCACGGTCTTGATCTCCTGCTCGCTGAGCGTGCGGTTTTTGGCACGGTAGGTGAATGTCAGGGTGAGGTTGTACGCCTTCCCGGCGTTCCCTCCGGCGTAGAGGTCTTTGACGACGACGCTCTCCAGAAACTCGTGGCTGCCACGGAAACGTCGGAGGAGTTCGCCCACCTGTTCGGTGAAGGTGCGGTCGCTGAAGGTGACGTCGTAGATGACGGACGGGAATTGCGGCACTGGCGACGCGACGGTGACGGACGGCTGGATGGCCAGCACGCCCGCGAGATCGATGAGCGCGGCAGCGGCACGGTGGGGCAGGTCGAACGCAGCGGAGACGGAGGGATGGATCTCGAAGATGTGCCCGACCGGCGTGAACGGATGCGATGCGTCATTCGGCGTGGGGTTCTGCGGGAGTGGACGGATCAAAACCTCCGCGTAGCGGCCGGGGTGCGCGACGGCAGGAACGTGCCCTGCAACCGAGACGTCCGACTCGTAGCCGAGAGTCCGGAGCGCCGTGACAAGATCAGTCTTGAGCAGAAGCAAGGGGTCTTCCAGGAGGACGCGGGCAGGTGCGGACTTCTGCAGTTGTGCAACGAGCATGCCGAGTTCGAGATGTTCTGCCTGGCCCTTGGTGAAGACGCGGGAGATGTGAGATGTGCGGAGTACCACGCCAGCATTGAGGAGATTACGCTGCGCGTGTTCCAGCAATCCCGGAAGAGTCGACGTGTGGAGGAGCTTGAGGTCTTCGCTGATGGGATTGCGGATCTCGACGGCCGCAGCGGGATCGAATCCGGACTTCCGGAGCAGTGCGGCACCGACGAGGCAGATGGGGACGATCTCGGTGTAGCGGCTCTCCTTGAGCGAATCGCGCAGGCGGTGCACGCGCATGTCGCGGCGCGGCGGGTCGATGCGCGCCATCGGCAGCTCCGTAGGGATCTCGCTGTAGCCGTACACGCGGCCGACTTCTTCGATCAGGTCATGCGTGCCACGGATATCGCCCAGACGATGCAACGGCGGCGTGACGACCAAGGTTGCGAGTTGCGGGTTGCGAATTGCGGGTTTCTTGGAACCTGATTTTTGAATCCTGGATCCTTTCTTCACAGAAAATCCTAAATCACCCAAGATCTTCGTGACCTTCTTCTCGGGGATCTCCACACCCAGAACGGACGTGACGCGCTCGAGCGGCAACGTGATGGGCTTCCCCTTTCCGTCATCTCCCCACTCTTCGAGCTTAGACGCGACGGTGCACCCGGGCACGAGTGTGGTAAAGAGTTCGATGGCGCGGAGGATGCCCCGGCTGGAGGCTTCACGCGGAATCCCCTTCTCATACACCGTTGACGCGTCCGTGCGGTGGCCCGTCGCGATGATCGCCTTACGGATCGCCGCAGGATCCGCGATCGCGGCGTGCACGTAGATGTGCTTTGTCGATTCTTTCGTGGAGCTGCGGAGCCCACCCATGATGCCGAGAAGGTCGAAGATACCCTTATCATCACTCAGGACGATCGCGCCCTCTGGCAGCACGCGTTCGACACTGTCGAGCGTGGTGATGCGCTCCCCTTCTTTTGCGCCACGCATGTGGAAGTCGCCGTGGATGTCATCGGCGTCAAAGCTGTGCAGTGGCATGCCTGTCTCCATCGCCACGTAGTTTGTGATATCCACCGGCAGGCTGACGCACCGCCACCCTGTAGCCTCTAGGCGCTTGCGCATCCACGAAGGCGTCTCGCCAAGGGAATCAATAGTGAGAAGACAACAAGAATACCGTGGCACGAGATCCTTGCGGTCCACGATGCACTTCATCGGCAACGGTATTTTGGCGAAGGTGATCTTCTTCGATGCACCCGCGGGATCGCGCGGTACCTTCTTCCATGTCGCCAGCCCGAGTGCTACGAACTCGCGTGCGAACCCGATGTGCGAAAAGAGGTCGGCGCGGTGCGTGATCGCGTGATTGTCGATATGCAGGACGACGTCGCCGATATTGAAAAAATCTTTGAGTGCCTGCCCAACGTGCTCGTCGGAATCACCGAGATCCATGACCTCATGTTCATCCTTCATGGGGAACCGGCGCGTAAGGTCGAGCTCCGACGCGGTGCAGATCATCCCCTCGCTCTCCACGCCGCGGATCTTCGTCTTCTCGAGCGTCATCATCTCGGTACCGTGCCAGCGGACGCGTGCGCCCACATGCGCGAGCGCCACGCGCATCCCAACACGCAAGTTGGTGCCGCCGCACACCACCATCTTCTTGCCCGCATCCGTCTGCACCTGTGTGAACGAAAGGCGGTCGGCATTCGGATGTTTCTCCAGCGTGAGAATTTTCCCCACGCAGCAGTGATCAAGTAACGCGCCCTGCACTTCCACATCATCGATCTCCGCGACACCTGCGGTGACGCGCTTGCCGATCTCCGCCGGGTCGGTGACGGTGAGGGTCACGAAGTCCTGAAGCCAGTCGAGTGAGATCTTCATGGCAGGAGTATACCCAAAAACCAAATACTTCCATCTCATCAATCGGCAAAGCCTTCCACTCGCTTTCCTTGAAGGCGTGCCCGCTCCTCTGTAGCGTTTCCTACCGTTGCTTCCCTCCATCTCCGTATGTTCCCTTTTCTTACCAAGAAGAAGAATCCGCACGACACGTGGTGCCTGGTGTGCCACATCATCGTGACGGTCGTCCTCTTGCTCGCGTCCATCGTCTCGCTGCTCGGAACGTTCATGGCGCACTACAATACACAGGAGTCCGTCCTCGTCTTCGGCAGCATGGCAGGCTCGCTCTCACTCATCGCGCTGGGCGTGTGCCTCGCGCTCTGGATGAACGCAGTCAAAAACTGCATGAGCCAGTGCGACGTGTGCAAGCCGAACGCGAAGAAGTGACGGGCGTCTCCGCCGGATGGGCGTATGTCGAATCGAAAACGAGGGATCTCCGTCAGGGGATCCTTCGTTTCATTGGATCAGGTACGTGACGATCCAGAAGGCGAACACAACGATTGTCATGCAGACCGCCATCATCCGGTTGGAGTCTTTGCGGAGCGTGTCGCCGGCGATCACCGCGGTAGCCACGGCGGCAAACCCGAGCAACACACGTGAGGAGACGGGCATGGGGGTAGGCGTGATGAACAGTGCCAAGCAGAGGAACGCAAAGCCAGTCCCGAGAATAAAGGCGTACGCAAGCGTCTTGGCTTTCCTCCACTGAAGTTCCCCGAGCGTGCCGAGCGACCCGGCGAGCACGAAGAGGGTGAGTAGGTTGAGCCCCTGGAATGGGTCATTGAACGGTGGGACGTTGCGCAAACTCTGCAAGCCGACGGCGCACAGTGTGATAACGGAGAGATTGACGGTGATCACCGTGCGCATCGATGGGATGTGCGGGTGGGTCCGCTCGATCCAATCGAGCGGGCGGTGCTCGAGCTTTCCAAGGTTAAGCGCCTCAGCCCACACTTTGATCGTCATCCCCAGTGTGAGCATCACCAAGCTGATGAAGAACAGCGGCACCGAAAGGACGACTGTGTCGTAGAACAGAATGCTGTAGAGGACGTTGAGGAAACCCATGGGGAAGGAGGAAATGGGCCGCTCAGGACCCGGAGTGATCGGAGAGGAGGGACGTGGCCATGGAGACGAGTGTCAGAAGCGTCATGTCTTTTTTGACGAAATACCCGTCCGCTTCCTTCTGGCTGCGGTCACGGGTGCTGGTATCGGCGAGGTTTGTCAGCATGATCACCAGGAAGGGGCGCTTGCCTTTGGGGAACTGGCCGAGCACCCACCAGCCATCGTGGCCCGGCATCATAATGTCGCATACCAGGAGGTCCGGGGCTTCCTCTTTGATCATCTGGGAGGCCTGGTCGCCGTTTTCGGCCGTACGGATGGTATACCCGGAACGGGCGAACTTCCGCACATACGCCTCACGAAGCACGGGATCGTCCTCTGCAATCAGTATTTTCCCCATCTGCATATGGAGGAAAGAATACCGAGGATGGGGGGATACGCAATATCAATGATGTTGGTGGCGGAGAGGGAGGGATTCGAACCCTCGATGATCTTTCGACCATACGCGCTTTCCAAGCGCGCGCACTAGGCCACTATGCGACCTCTCCGTGGGCGCAGAGCATAGCATTTCCCAAAGAAAACGGGAGAGCTTCATTTTGGCCGACTCAAAAAACGAGGGGCACGCGCCCCTCGTTCATTTTCCATAGGATTGGCATTACGGAAGCGTAGCGCTGGCTTCGTTGCTGTAGCCGGAATTGCCAGCAGAGTTCGATGCTCGTACGCGATATGTGTAGGTGGTGCCTCCCGAACCGGTACTCGTGTAGGTAACGGTGTTGGCAGCAAGCGTCGTGATCTGGCTGAAGATACCGCCAGTTCCTGTTTTGCGCTCGACCTTGTACTGCGTCTCATAGGCGGCGTTGTCCGTCCACTGGAGGACGATCTTCGTCGCACCCGAGGCGGTGGCCGTCAGCCCCGTCGGGGCGGCGGGAAGCGTGTAGGCAATGGAGATGCCGGAATAGTTGGAATCGCCTCCGCTGTTGTACGCGCGGACGCGGTACGAGTAACTGTGGTTTGCCGCCACCGTGGTATCCATGTATCCCGTGACGTTCACGCTCACGGTATCGATCTGCGAGTACGCGCCACCATCGGTGCTCCGCTCAACTTTGAACCCGTCTTCGACCGTGGTGTTGTCCGTCCAATGCACGAAAATGTTCACGCCGGAATTGGTGGCCGTGAGCGCGCTGGGGGCGACGAGGGCCGTGTACGTGAGCACGGCAGAGATTTGGCTGAGGCGCAGGCCCTTATTGCCTGCAGAGTATACGGCCCCGACTTGCAGGGTGCTGCCCGAGACTTTGATATGCGAGAGGCCGTTGAAGTTTGTCGTGGCGAGGACGGACGGCGTCGTTCCACTGACGGAGTATGCACCGGCATCCGCGCTATCGGCCCCAGCCCAGCGGTAGAACACGTTCATTGTTGAGTTGCCTCCTCCGCCCGAATTCTTGGACGCACAGGGAGTGATAGCAATCTGCGTGATCTTTGCACCGTTCGGGATGCTACTGATGGTGAGTGCGTACGAATCGCGCTGTCCGAAGCCAGATATCGGGTGTGTCTACGCATACGAAAAAAGGGAATGTAGATGAAGCCGTAAATCTACCGGTGCCGAAAACTCAAAGTCAATTTACGGACACTGGATCAACGTGAGCGCCGTCACGGGCGCGACATCGGTTTCGTAGATCACTGCTTCGCCGAACTGCGGCCGCTGTGTGATGTGGTAGAGCGGGCAGTATCCCGGCTGCACGCCCGAGATCACGCGAACATCGGGGCGGAAGACGTCGGTCTTCCATGCGCGCTCGCTCAGGAGGTCATCGACGACCATCACGCTCCCCTGCGGCGCGGTCGCGTTGAACCGGTTGCGCGCCTGGTCCCACGCGTAGAACCCTTCGGGCGTCAGGCCCATGTTCGCGGGGAAGAGCCCGATGTGGCGGTCGACCCATGCATTGCACGCACCGTACGAGTAGACGCAGAGAGATGGGAGGTGACTGAAGAGAATGAGCAGGATGCTGGCGGTGATTATGGCGTAGCGGGCTCGGGTTCGGGTTCGGAGGGCAGCGAGGTTCCACAGGTCGAAGAGGCCGAGCACGCCGAGACCGAGGAGGATTGGATAGCCGGCGAATGCGAAGCGCATCGCCTGCACCCACCAGATCGCGGTGAGCAGCCAAGCTGCGAGCATGCCAAGCACAAGGAAACGCTGGCGGTTCCCATGCCGGTAGATCGCGTACAGCGAGAGCACGAGGAGCAGCGGCAGGATGTTGTGGAGCGGATGGGCGTAGTAGAAGAAGTTCGAGACGACTTGTGCGACGGGCCCACGGGAATTGAGCGCGAGCTCCCCCGTGTAATCGCTGTGGAGCGGGTTGCCGTACACGAGAAAATTCCGCAGGAACCATCCGCTCATGGGAACCACGGAGAGGATGCTGCCAACGAGGAACGCGGGACGCCGGACGTCGCGCGGCCGGACGACGACCGTCCAGAGGATGAGCAGCGGGATGAGCGGCAGGCCGTTGTACCGCGTGATGCACGAGAGCCCGGCGAGCGCACCTGCAAGTAGATAGTAGCGACGATGATCGGCAGCAGCGGAGTACGCGGCGAGTGAACCCAGAAAGAGTGCGGCGAAGAGAAGGTCCGCGGACCCGAGCATCGTCATCAATACGAGCGCGTGGTGGATCGTGAGGAGCACGACCGTGCCGATGGCGACGCTGGTGCCGAGGTGACGACGGAGCAGGAGGAAACTCGTAAGGAGCACAGCGAACCCGGCCAGTAGTGTGCTGAGCTTCATCCCCAAATGGACGCCGAACGCGTCGACGAGTGGATACGACAGGAATGCGTGGAGCGGTAAGTGATGGGGATTACGCACGCTGAACGCGGCGTACACTCCGCGCTTCCAGAGGTTCTCTCCGATCTCGGCATAGATCGCCGTGTCGCTCACGACCGGGAACCGAAGCCCCGGGAGCCACAGCACCGTGAGCACTGCGCAGCATCCCGCGAGGATCCACCATTGATATCGCTCAAGAGCCATGCGAGAACTATACAGAAGATCTATAAAAACCTGGGAGCAGGTGTTGGGGTTTGGGAGCAGGTGTTGGGGTTTGGGAGCAGGTGTTGGGGTTTGGGAGCAGGCGTTCGGCCTGCGTGATCACGCGCGCCGAACGCGCGCTCCTAACAAGTTGTACTTACGCGCTCCTCCCCTCCTTCAACCTCTTCGCCAACGTGCGCAGGTAGCTGGTCGAGACCTTCATGCGTGTGTACGTCCCCGTGACCGGATCGAAGACACGCTTCGACTGGAGATTGGGTTTCCACGACCTGCGCGTGTGGCGCATGGAGTGGCTTCGGGTGTTTCCGAAGGAGGTCTTCTTGCCGGTTTTGACGCAGATACGTGGCATGTGGATGCGAAGATTAGCGAGGGTGTATGCTGCGGTCAATGCCGTTTTTAAACCCAACCTACATTATTGCGCTCCTGATCGCGGTCTCCATCCATGAATGGGCGCACGCGATTACCGCGACCAAACTGGGGGACCCCACACCGGGCAATGCGGGGCGGCTGACGCTCAACCCCCTCGCACACCTCGACCCAGTGGGCGCGATCCTTTTCCTCACGGTCGGCTTCGGATGGGCGAAGCCTGTGCCGATCAGCCCCGTCTACTTCCGGAACCACAAACGCGGCGTCTGCCTGACGGCGCTTGCGGGACCCTTCAGCAACTTTGTGCTCGCCGCCATCTCCTTCGCCGCACTCCGACTCCTGGGGCAGAGTGTAAGCCTCTCGCCCTGGACACTACTTGGAATGCAGGCGCAGGGCTCCGTCGCCATCGTCTTCTTGACGCAACTCTTCGGCGCACTCCTCTTTGTGAACCTGGGCCTCATGGCCTTCAACCTCCTCCCGGTTGCGCCGCTGGACGGGTCCAAGGTGCTCGAGGCATTCGTCCCGCTGCGCTACTCCGACAAGTATGACGAGTTCATGCGTATCGGTTCGTACGTGCTGCTCGGGCTCTTCCTCGCCGAAATGTTTCTGCACATCCCGCTCCTCTCTCTCTGGATCGTGACGATCATGGAGTTCTCGCTCCGCGTGATGGAGATGATCCTATGAAGCGCTCCCCCCTCCTCGCCTGGCTGTACGTGGGCTTCCTGACGCTCTCACTCAGCCTGAGCTTTTTTATGGCGACGCCGTCGCCGCAGGACGACCACTTCCACTACCAGAAGTTCATCGAAACGCTGGCGCACGGGCACCTGGATTTGAGCATCCCCGGATTCCACGGCATGAACATGCTCGCGGTACCGTGGTTCTGGATTACCCAGTCGCCGATGACGCAGATCCACGTGCAGATCTTCTCCGCGATCCTCCTGCCGCTCCTTGCCTTCCTGATGGGACGGGCACTCTGGCGTTCCGACTGGCACGCGGTGGTGCTCAGTTCGGTGATGGCGATGATGCCGTTTTTCATGTTCGGGTCACTGCGCGGATGGATGGTCTCGACGTACTTCGTGCTCATCTTCCTGACGATCATCCTCGCTGCAAGGCGGTCGCGATGGAGCTGGCTACCGTGGGGGTTTGCGATGATTTCGCTGCCGTTCGCGGTCGCACTGCTTCCGTTGATGATGGCCTACGCGCCGGCATCGAAGAAGAGAGACGTCTGGAAGTACGTCGACCGGTACTGGCATCTCGCGGCGGCGCTCGCGATCCCCTTCGTCTACGTTGTCGCCCAGAAGATCCAGGTGGGCCACGTCGTGATCGGCGCGCACCAGGATTTTTCGGCGACGAACGTATGGGTGGGGCCGGAGAGGCTCTTCCTGAACGCGGCGCACGGCGTGCAGATGCTGCTCTCCGTCCACAACTTCTACTTCCCGAATCCGGCGATCACCGGACAGGGCAATATGATGCACACGAGCCCACTCTTGATCGTCCTCGCGCTGGTAGGGTTCATGAGCTGGAAGACGTTCTATGAACATCGGATATTCCCGCTGGTGTGCCTGCTAGGCGCAGTGATCGGCATCGGGCTCAACGTGATGATCGACCACATGGACCACTTCTATATGGATACGGGAGTGCTGATGTTGGTGCTCGCCTCGATCCCCGTGCTCAAGAGATTGCCCCTGATGATTCCCCTCGTCCTCGGCACGCTCCACTTTCAATGGTTCTACTTCTATCTCGCGTTCGGAGAGGTCTTCAAGCTCGGCGGATGGTTCTTCCTGACACCGATCGTGGTCGATGCATGCTTCCTCCTCTATTGCTTCGCGAACATCCCGATGCTGAAGGCCATCACGCGGGAGTGGATGCGGGGTTCGACACTGCAGCCGTAGCGTCCCTGCCCGCCACCACATAGATCTGCGGTCCGATGGGCAGCAGGTCGTGGAAGAAGTAGAGGGCGTAGGCGACATCGAAGACGAACTTTTTCCAGCGCGTCACTCCCCCTTCCAGGTACGTGGTGCGGATGGATTCGAAGCTGACATTCGTCAGGTATTTCTGCAACGTGAAGAGGGGGAAGCCCCACTCGCGCGCGCCGTGGATGCTGTAGCCGATCGAGCGGAGCAGTGCGACGAGCGGACGGAGTTGGAAGTGCTGCGTGTGCCCGGTGTAGCAGTCACACGCGTGGATGCGGCCGGTCTGTGTAGTGAGGAGCAGGCGTCCGCCTGGCGCGAGGTGGGCGTAGATCCACGTGAGGATCTCGGCGTACCGCTCGGTGTGCTCGATCACCTCGCTGCAGATGACAGCGTCGAAGAGCTCGGAAGTTTCAGGATAGGCGGCGTGGAAGACAGAGGTACTGCCCGTGGCTGCACGCGTCGCCGTCACGGCTTCCTCCGAGATGTCCGACCCGCCGACGTTGGCGCTCGGCAGATGGAATTCCTCTTTGAGCTCACGCAACAGCCGGCCGTTGCCACACCCGAAGTCGAACAGCGTGAATGGCCTGTTGCCATAGAGGCGGCGCAGGACGCTGATGATGAACCGCCTGCGGTGGCGGATGGTGGGGTAGAGCGCGTAGGAATCCTGCACGTGCTGCCAGTAACCGTCGTAGAACGCGGGCGATTGGTCTTTGAGCGAGGATGGGATTGTGTCCATCCCGCGTACTGTAAAGGGAAGGCCGCTCCTTTCATAGGTTCTTGTGAAGGGGATGCGAAGACTGCTAGGGTGTTTCGGCTTTCGCCGCCCTAGCTCAGAGGTAGAGCACATCCATGGTAAGGATGGGGTCACGGGTTCAATTCCCGTGGGCGGCTCCA
>SICS01000039.1 GCA_009691305.1 Candidatus Peribacteria bacterium
GGCCTTCCGACATGCCGGGCACACGGAAGTTGGCAAGCCAGTCAGTGAAGCCTCCGAGAAGCATTTCTTTTATGAACTCCCGCGTACCAGGATCACGTACAGACGCATCAATCTTACCGTTCAACCAAACCGTAAAGACTGCAACATTTCGCTGGATCCGCTCGTTGGGTCCCGCGATGGGATGGCCCGGCCCGACTTCAGCGGCAAGCTCGCGCAGCCCCTTTTCAATCTGTTCCGATTGCTTCTCAAGCCCCTGCAGCGCCGCGTTGACCTGGTCCGCGTTCATGGAATGGTCCAGATAGTAGCCAAGGCTGTTCCCAATTCTTGTGTATTCCGCAGGGCTGGCCTGGCGGAGAAGGACGAGGGATTCTGCAACCTTCCGTACCTGCCGGGTTTTTGCCGCCTGGTCAACCTGCACCTTGAGGGACGCCAATTCCGTATTCAATTTTGCCAGTGACTGCTTCACCTTGTTCTGGACGTCCGCATTCCCCTGCGGCGCTCCGGCGGGACGGAAGGCCGTCAATTCCTTGAGGAGGATTTCACGCTGCGCGGCAGGGACGACTTTCGTATCCGGCGCGAGGGTGAGCGCTGCGACTGCGGTGTCTACGGTCGGGATGAGTTTGCGCATGGACTCGACCGAAATGCCGTTCACTGAGGCAAGAATGGACTGCATCTGCCCGAGCGATGCCGGGTTTGCGCGCAGAGCATTCGTGATCGGCGCCCACAGATCGCGAACGTTGACGGTCACATCGCCGGGAGTGGCCGTCTGCAACTGCTGGGCTAGGGCACCGAGTGCCTTCTGCAGCACCTGCTCTGGATTCCCTGCCGGTGGCTGTTGCTCTGGGGAAGAATAGGGGTTCATAACGTCAGATGTGTTTGTTCATCATCGACTGGAAAAATCCGGTGATGACGTCACCAAATGGCAGCTCGACCGGCTGGCTCAGGATCTGTTCCAGACGGCTGCACTGCTCAGGCTTCATCGTCGGCAGGTGCGAGAGCCAATACGTCCGCTCGGGCTCCGTGAGGAGCGGCGTACCAGTGACGAGTTGGGTCAATTCGGAGAGGTTCATGTGGGTGTGAGAAATCCAATAATTATAGCAGAAAACCGCATTAAGCAGAAGGTGACAAACGTGACAAATGCCATAAAGGTGACAAAGGGAATTTCCAGAATGCTTTGTGCCCTTTCTACCCTTTTCGGCCTTTTTCCCCTTCCGCTTCCTCGCTACAATTCCCACCACATTCACCCTCGCTTTTATGAACATCGACCACTTCGAAAAAGGAATCTCCTACTCGGACAAGGAACTCGTCACGCTGGCCCGCAGGATCGGGAAGCTCGCGACCTACTGCAAGAAATTGAAGGACGCCGACTCGTCGATCCGCGTGGAATCCGAAAAGCGGCCGACGAAGAAGAACCGCGACCAGGTAAAGGTGATGGTAACGGTGGAACTCCCGGGCAAGATCCTCCGCGCCGAGTCCCGCCGCAACAAGGCGCTCGAAGCCCTCGACCGTGCGATTGAGAAGATCGAACCGCAGCTCAAGAAATATAAGGAAAAGCTCACAGGGAAAGACCGCGCGCGGCGGGAGAGGCGTGCAGAATAATGTGAAAAGGAGCAGCCTTTCTGGCTGCGTCCGCGGGCAGAAAGCCCGCTCCTAAGAAACATTATTTCTTGGCACCCTTCTCTTTCGTCCCCTTCTCCTTCGCCTCCTTCTCTTTTGTCTGTGCCTCGGCTCCCGGGGCATCAGCTGCCGGTGCACCATCGGCGCCCGGAGAGGCAGCGACATCGCCCTCCGCAGCCACCGGAGCGGCCACGATGATTTCCTCTACTGCACGCGGTTCCTGCACGGTCGCGAGCATTGTCTCTGGAGTATCCATCACTTTAACGCCAGTGGGAATGGTGAGGTCCTTCACCGAAACGGATGCATGAAACACATCGAGCCCGGTCACGCTCACGATGATGCTGTGCGGCAGGTCGGACGGGAGGCAGCGAACCTTCACGTGGTCATGGACGATGACGAACACACCGCCGAGCGTCTTCACCGCCGGCGCCTCGCCCTCAAAGCGCACAGGCACGACCGTCTCGATTTCGGACTTCATGTCGACGGCGTAGAAATCAGCGTGGATCTCGCGGTCGCTGACCGGGTCGAAATCCACCTTCTTGAAGAGGACCGGAATTTTCTTCCCGGCGACATCGAGCTCCACCAGCGTGCTCTCCCCCGCTTTGACGAACGCATTGTGAAGATCCTGCGCAGGACACTGGACCTGCATATTCTCCACGTTGCCGTAGATGACGCACGGCACCTGGTTGGACCGGCGAATCACCTTGGGATTCACCTTCAGGTCGCGTGCCGCTGCTGTCAGGGGGACCATTTGCATGGACGACATAGGGTAAGGGGAACCCGAGAGATGGTCAATAGGAAGCCATTCTCCACTTCCAGAAGTATTTGAGTGCGCTCAGAACGTGGATCCGGGCGGTCTTCTTCGTCAATAACGTCATTACCCCCCCTTCGCTGAGCCGGTGCTTACGGTCTTGTGCGCGAACCTCGGGGAAGTAGAGAACGCGCCTGCCCGCCTGTTTGGACCGCCGGCAGAGGTCCGTGTCTTCAAAAAAGAGGAAGAAACGGGGGTCAAACCCACCCAATTCTCGGTAGAAGGAAGTGCGCATCAGGAAGCACGCCCCCGCGACCCAATCGACTTCGCGCGTGACCGACGGGCTCATGCCGTGCTGAAGGTAGCGTTTCATGCGTCCGGGGAAGAGGCTGCGCAGCGGCGTGCGTTTGATGAAGAGGTCGAGCAGCGTGGGGAACGTACGATAGGAGTCGCGGACGGTCCCGTCCTCGTGCACCAGCTGCGGCGCGAGGATGCCGATGTCTGGCTCGTCCTCCATTTTTTTAACCATGCGTTCGAGCCCAGTGGGTTCGAGTTCATTATCGGGGTTGATGATGAGGATGAACTCCCCCTGCGCCGACCGCACGCCGAAGTTGTTGCCCCGTCCGTACCCGATGTTCCGGCTCGTCTCGAAAATCCGGATTGGTGCGTGTGACGCGCGAATTCGATTGCGCAGATACCCCATCGAGTCGTCATCGGAGTGGTTGTCGACGATGAACAGTTCGATCCTGTCGGCGACTGTTTGTTTCAGGAGCGCATTGGCACACTTCCACGCGTCGCGCCCCGTACGGTAGTTAAGGATGATGGCGGAAACGAGAGGCGTCATCGCAGGAAGAGGAAGAATGCGAGCGCGATGACGATCCGGTACACACCGAAGGCTGCGAAGGAATTCCGCTGTATATAGCCCACAAACCACTTCACCGCCGCCAGCGCGACGAGGAAGGAGAGGACGAACCCAATAGCCAGCGACAGCACGTCTGCGGACGTAAACTCCCCTGCCGACTTCAACACATCGTACCCCGTAGCGGCGGCCATCGTTGGGATCGCAAGGAGGAAGGAGAACTCGACTGCGGTTTTCCGACTGACTCCGAGGAACTCCCCGCCCACGATCGTGGCCGCAGACCGGGAGACGCCGGGGACCAATGCGACTGACTGGCAGATGCCGATCAGGAACGCCTGCGTGACCGTCATCTCGCGTATGCTTTGGGCGCGTCCGGTCGGCGTGAATCGCTCAAAGACAAGAAGAACAATGCCGCCGAGGAAGAGTGCCAAGAGAACGACGTCGGTGTTGCCGAGCAGACTTTTGACGACCCCATGGAGAAGGAAGCCGATCACTGCTGTCGGCACGAATGCGGCACCCACCAAGAGCATCGTCCGCTTCTCCATGAGCAGTGTCCGCCCGTAGAGCACGGCTACCGCGAGGATTGCGCCCATCTGGATGGCGATCTCGAAGGTCTTCTGTACTTCTGTCTGGGGCAGGTGCAGGAGCTGAGCCGTCAGGATCAAGTGCCCTGTGGAGGACACGGGGAGGAACTCCGTAACCCCTTCAACCAGGGCAAAGATGGCAATGTGGAGGAACGTCACAGGAAGCCAGTGTAGAGAACACAAAGACTGGGCGTATAGGGCGATTCTCGGTCATGGAGAGGATTGTCAAAATATCAAAATACTGTATAATACTCGTATGAAACACAAACACTCTCCCAACTTCAATGTCCTGACGTGTGTGTACGCCGCTCTCTGTCTGTTCCAGAGCGCGCTCGTGCTAAACACGATCGGGGTTTTTGATGCGTACATTTTTTAGCACGAAAAAAGCCCACGAGGACGTTCCTGATGGGCTTTCAGATCCGACATTATGCAGCCATATCCATGTCTGCACCGCCAGCGGCGACCACATTGGACGCCTTCGGGCCCTTGGGGCCCTGTTCGATGTCGAACGTCACCGTCTGGCCGACGTTGAGGTTATCGAACTGTCCGTTGCATGCGCTGTGGTGGAAGAACACGTCAGCAGAGCCTTCGGAGGAGATAAAACCGAAGCCCTTATCGGTCTTCGTCTTGATAGAACCTGTAGCCATGAAAATAGGGAGAAAAGAAGTAGTAGAGGGAAAACAGATGCGTACCCTCTGCAACCCGGCGCCAGAGTACTCCGATTCACCGCAATAGATAGCGATTTCTTGGGGAAATAGACGGCCTTTCGATTGTGCCAGCGCGTCATTCGCAGTAGCGTGGGAATTCAAGTCCCCTTCCCCAACCTCCCATCACGCCCATTACAGCCACGCGCAGGGTCTGCACTGTTGCCGGGTGCGGAAGGCTTTCGCATGGGAAGGCGTTTTGCGGTACGCACCTCAAGAAAGGGAAAAACGTGATGAGCGTCCCCAAGACACTGCAGAAGTTCCTCCGCTCCGACTGCTGCAGGGCGGAATGCACGCTGGGGAAGCGCCACGACTACGGCGAACAATACTGTGGGAAATGCGGAAAGCCCTGCTGCTGGATGACGAAGATGTAAACTTCAGTGATCCCGATTCTCATTTTGAGAGACTCTTGTGGAAAAACTGAGCGGTTTTCTTCATGAAGTCCATCCACTGGGGCCCAAACTCATGCCCCTCGCCCGCGTACTCGACATAGGAGATGTCCTTGTCGAGTGAATGGAGGCGTAAAGAGAGGTCATCCGACCATGCTTTGGGCACATCTTTATCCTTGTCACCCTGGAAGAGGAGGATCGGACCTTGGATTTTGCTCAGGTATGTTTGCGGCGAGAGTTCGCGCCAGAAATCCGGCTTCGATTCCTTCGTCCCGCTGATCTCCTCCGTGCGGTCATCGTCCTCGCGCTCGCGACGCCAGCGGTTGAAGTTCTCCCACACGTCGGCGTGCACTGGCGCGTAGAGGACGGCTGCAAACACGAGATCGGGTCGAGCGGTCAGGACAGCGAGTGTGACGCCCCCGCCCAGCGAATGCCCGAGCATCCCGACCCGATCAGCATCAATGCGGGGAATCTTCGCGGCACGCATGGCAAGGATCGCGTTGGCGCTGTCCATCGCGTACTCGAGGTTCCCGTCATAGCGTTTGTTCTCGACCATCGGACTGGGATCCGACTCCCCGTGTCCGCGGTAATCAGTATGGAGGACGGCGAACCCCTCTCGCGCCAGGTAGTCCTGCTCGCGGCGGAGGCCGCGGCCGCGGGTGTAGATGGAAGGAGAGATGTGGCCGTGGTTGAAGATGAGCAGCGGGAAGGGGCCCGGGCCTTCGGGGATATTGAGGATGCCGCTAATCTCGAGCCCATTGCTGGAGTAATGGATTGCATGCTGCACATAGACGGAATTTTTCGTGATGATGCGCTCCAGCGTCAGCCCTGTTCCGACCAATGTCATCTGGGAGAAGTAGGGAATGCTCAGCGTGGAGGGCAATGCCTCGATCCAAACAGAAGAGGAGGATGACGATGTCGGTGATGATGAGGTCACAGCCTCACGAACCGGAACGGACGGCGCAGGCGCGCAGGCTGTAAGGAGAAGCAACCCGGTGACGAGGAGAACACGGTTGTGTGTCATGTGCGGAAGCGGGCAAGGAGTTCTTTTTTCTGCTTTGGCCACTGCTTCACCTCCGCTTCCCTCTTCCGCGCCTCACTCAGCGTCGCAAATTCTTCATGATGGATGATCGTCACGGGCAAACGCGAGCGGGTGTACTTCGCACCTTTGCCGGAATTGTGGACGGCTTCTCGTTGAGGAAGATCGATGCACGTGCCCGCATAGAGCGAGGCGTCCGCGCAACGGGCAAGGTAGAAGTAGTGAGTCATCCGGATCATTCTAGCGTCGTCTCGCCCAAAAAAAGCCCACACTGTGAGGGGCTTTCTTCCGGTACACTTCCCGGCAAAGCGCGATGAAGCTACACCCCCCACCGTCCGGCCGTAACGACGCCCACGGGCGGCACCGGTTCACCGCAGACAATGGGCTCGATCTTGTGTGGACGCTGTTCTTCTCCCTGGTCTTCATCTGCCTGGTCGCCGCAGGGGGAACATGGATTTCGGCGCGGAGCAGCGCGACGCTCACCCAGAACGTACGCGGGAATTTGGAGACCGCTGCCGCGCTGGCCGCGATGCAATTTACCGCTGAGGAGGTGGAGGCCATCCATGGCCCGGAGGACAAAGGTTCCCCCTCTTCCGCACGCTCGTCGAACGCGCCCGGCGCATCCGCGACAGCGTTCCGAACCTGAAATACGTCTACATCATGCGCCGCACCGAGAATCCGCAGGAACTCGCATTCGTGTTGGATAACGACATGCTCCTCACCCCCACAGAGCAGGACGAAAACGGGAACGGGACGATCGAACCGGAAGAAGACATCTCCGAGCCAGGTGAACCCTACGACATCACGGGGGTACCGCTCATGGGCACCACAGTATTTGAACAGCCAGCCTCCGATGACGCAATCACGTACGACAAATGGGGCACATGGATCTCCGCGTACGCCCCAATCCGCAACGGCTCCGGCAGTGCCGTCGCCATCCTGGGCATCGACATGAGGGCCGACCAGTTCCTGGTGATGACCGGAAGCATCCTCTCCCCCACGCGCCTGGCGCTCATCCTGCTCGGGGTCACGCTGGTTGCGGGGAGCTTCCTCATTTTCTTCTGGCGCAGGCGGCTGCGGTTATTGCAGCGGCTGGACGCACAGCGCATCGCGTTGGTCACCATCGCCTCGCACAAGCTGGGCGGCCCCATCGCCACCATCCGCTGGTGGGTGGAAGCGCTCTCGGACGGGACGGCGGCAAACAGGAAACAATCGGATGAAGCGCGCACTGAACTGCAGAACGCCGTCGAGCGCCTCTCGGACGTCACCCAGCACCTCGATGACGCCACCACGATGGACGGCACCGACCTGGACCTCTGGCAACACCTGGCGGAGGAAACGAAAAGGGAGATCGATGCGAGAAAAACACCATAACAATCTGTAATAATCGTTGAGTGGACGCTGTATTTCGCTATACTCCGCCAGCGTTCTTTTACGATCACGGCCTCATCACCCCTCGATACGCTCGCCTGCCGGCGAGCTACTCGGGACGATGTCGGAGATAAGGGTTGCCAGAGGTTTTCGTTCTTTTTCCTTCACACGGCCTCATCGTCTAACGGTTAGGACAGCAGGTTCTCATCCTGCAAATCGGGGTTCGATTCCCCGTGGGGCTGCCAACATTAGCGCGTGCAAAGCGTCGCCTTAGGGTGACCTAAGGGGGCGACCCCTGTCTCCGAAGGGTAGGCGGTTTCATCGTGTCTATTTTCTCCACTTTTTTTGTAACACCGAAAAACATTCCTCGTTTTATATGGTGGAGAAGATAGTTCTGGGTTGGCCTTCACTCTTGATTTTATGGGTACACGTTTTGTTTCTCATCGGAAAGTCGACGATAAGTGGATCAATAAACTTGCGGGCAAAGGCCGTGCTGCTTCTGTGAATGAGACAAAAGCAGAGGCGGTTGCAGATGCTCGTGATATGGCGCGCAGGCATAAAGAAGAACTGATAATCAAAGACCTGCATGGCAAAATTCGCCAGAAAGATTCATATGGCCATGACCCGCGTAACATCCATGGCTGAATAGCCAGTTTTTTATTTCTGCCAACCCAGAACTTCTCTCCTTACCCAAAGCTCCTCTCCATCGCTCTGATTCCATCATTTTGGTGATATGATCTGCATATGCCAAAAGTACTGAGCGAACGTGATGTTCGGCGTGCCATTCGCCAATGGCTCTTCCGCAATGACTGGGGTCGTAACTGTATTGAGAAAGAAACCCATGAGCAGGGCGTAGATATTCAGGTATGCCACAACCGTTACTCCCGGTATTTCTTGATTGAAACGAAGGGTGAATCTTCATCTGCCTCGGCAAAATCTCAACGGGAAACTGCTTTCGTCTATTCCCTCGGTCAGATCATCACACGTATGAATGTTGGTAAGGCGCGCTACTACTATGGCCTCGGCCTCCCCGCACCAAGTGCCACCATTGCTGTCCGTCGTATCCCTTGGCAAGTTGCAAAGAAACTTCTGATCTACGTTTTCTCCGTAGATTCAAAAGGTAAAGTCACAAAATATGGCTGGCAGCAGATGAAGAAAGTTCAAGCGGAGGCTTAAAGGCTATTCACAAAAACCTCAACTCAAGTTTTTCTTTCAGTTCCTCCCAGTTAGGGCACTTTGATCGTAGGAATCTGAAATATGCCGCACTGTGGTTCTGGTGTTTCATGTGGCAAAGCTCATGCGTGATAACGTAATCAATACACTCTTTTGATGCTTTAATGAGTTCTGGATTCAACAGGATCTTCTTCTTTACGAGGAAACTTCCCCAGCGCTTCTCCATTTGCCTGATCGCCAATGTTGGAACGAAGTCGTAATTGAACTTTTTAATCATCAGTGCGTACCGCTCATTGAAGACGGCCTCAGCACGACCCTGATACCACAAATCAAGTAGTTTTCGGTTGTGTGCTGCATTATCCAATTTTTTGGTGGATTCAATTCTAATCCGCCCTTTTTCTATCTTCACTACATCCGCTCTACCCTTACAAACCACAAGTTTGTACAGACGTCCTAGGTACAAGAATGCTTCTCCTGAAATATATTCTTTTGGCAGTGTCTTGCGCTGGAATCTTCGCAAGTCACGCAGCTGCCGTTCCATCCAATGCCACTTCCTTTTCAGGAACTTCTCAATATGAGGAGACGAGTAATCATGTGGGCATTTCAAGATGATGTTTAGGCTTGGTTGCACCGTTAAGCTGACTGTTTTGCGATCTTGCTGCACCAAGTAATATTGGTACGAGTAGTCGCCGTAGAGGAAGCATTCTTGTTTCATGAGAAGTATTCGGGATTTTCTAATGCGAGTCCTAGTGCACGATCAAGGATGTCACGAATGGTATCGGTATCCAGAGCAACACCACGCTTTTTCTGCACTTCGTCATATAAATAATCGTCGATTTTGCTCTTCATGATGCGCTGGGTGTCTACCTGGCGTTGCCAATCGACAATTGCCTCTCTTTTTAAGATCTCAAAAATATCGAGGATAATGTCGCAGATCACATCTTCTGAAATTCCAATCGCTTCAAAATTAGTATGAAGGTTGCGGTAGAAAATGTCGGAACCCGGCATAGCAGCTATCTTTGCTGGCAAAGTATCATCCTTCTTGTCTACAAGCTGATCCCTGGCTTCCCGCATCTTTTTAAGTGCTTCAATATCAGCAATCTTACCCATACGCATTTCTGCCAGAATCTTTTGAATTTTGTCCGAGAATCGATTGTAGAATTCAGGATCTGTATGAGCCTTTTCAGTAATAGTCCGTTGCATCTGTGCAGCAATCGCCTCTGCCTTTGATTTATTTGATCCAAGCTCATTCAAAGCCTCATTGAATGCAGCCTTATCATTAATATTGATTTGCCCTGTGAGCATTTCTACCTTATCGGCATCTACATATTCATCCAGAATTTTTACGAGCTGCGTCTTATATTCAGAGAGATCTTTTTTGTCAGCATATTTCAGCTGAGCCGAGTGTCGTAACTCCGCGTAACGCTTGAGTTCTCGTTTGTACATGTCCAAGTGGGCGAATTTTTGTGCAAAATCATGAAGTGATAAACACTCATCAAGGTTTTTGATGAATGCGCGGAACTCTTTATAAAACTGGTCGCGCTTCTGTTCGTCAGACAAATACTGAATGTAGCTTTCGCTGTCTTTTTTATTTTCCACGCCCTTAAAGAGGGTTTCGAGAGCATCGTAGCTCTCTTCCAGCTCCTCAATTTTCTGTGCCGTATCAATCAAAGCCCGCCGCACATCTTCTTTTTCATAGCTACCAAAGAGATCCATCGCCGTTTTAATATTCTGGGCGTTTTCAGAGTAATCGATAATAAACCCTGAAGTCTTCGGTCGCTTCGTGTTTTCAAACAGGCGGTTCACACGGGCAATAGCCTGTAGCAGGTTATGGTCTCGCAGATCTTTTGTAAGATACAGAACGGTATTTCTTGGCGCATCGAATCCGGTCAGGAGTTTGTCAACCACAATGAGCATTTCTACTCCATCTGGATTCTCTTTGAAGCTCTCGATTACCTCCTTCTCATAACTCTCCAGCCCTTTATAGTTTGCGGCAATCTTCGCTAAGAAATCGGTTACTTCTCTCTTATGGTCATCGGTTTCCTCATCTTTTACCTGTGTTTCCGAAATGACGACTGCCGAATTAATCCTGCCGCTCGCCGCAAATATCTTCTGAAATAGAATCGCAGAGTATTTCGATGGTGCGACGAGTTGTGCCTTGAGGCCTGTTCCCTGGAACTGATCGCAAAAATGATCCTCGACGTCATACGCGATTTCCGCAATACGGTGGGGATTGCTCTTGATTACTTTGCTATTAATGAATTTTTGCAATTCCCGCACCTCCGCTTGATTCAAGCCCTCCGTAATTCGCTCCATGTGCCGATCAACCTTCTCCTCATTCTGACTCATTTCAGTGTAGCGACCATCGTAAATAAGCGGCAGAATGACTCCATCAGTGAGAGCATCGTCGATCGTATATTTATCGATGAAGCTTCCGAACTGGTTATTCGATTTGTCCTTCTTTAAAAGAGGAGTCCCCGTGAAAGCGATAAAACAGGCATTGGGAATCGTGCGACGCATTTCGGCATTTGCCATGCCGCCCTGCGTTCGATGAGCTTCATCGATGAGAACAAAGATATTTTTGTCTTCATCGGTAAAGTCGGCTCTGTTCTTGCCAGCACTTTCGAATTTATGCACAAGAGACGTAATGACAGCGGGGCTTTTCTCTTTGATGAGAGTC
>SICS01000001.1 GCA_009691305.1 Candidatus Peribacteria bacterium
TCCATCATGATCTTCGCCAGCTCGTCCACACTCGTCTTCGCCTCCCAACCCAAGACTTTTTTGGCCTTGGACGCGTCGCCCAGGAGGTAATCGACCTCCGCGGGACGGTAGAAGTGCGAGTCCACCTGCACGATCACCTTGCCGGTCTTCGTGTTCACATACTTCTCGTCTTTTCCCTTTCCAGAGCGCTCAAATGGGATGTGCGCGATGCCGAGGCAGAGTTCCAAAAACTCCCGGACGGACGCGGTTTTGCCGGTCGCGAGAACGAAATCGTCGGGTGTGTCCTGCTGGAGCATCTTCCACATGCCTTCGACGAACTCGGGCGTGAATCCCCAGTCGCGGCGCGCCTCAAAGTTACCGATGTGGAGCGACTGCTGCTTGCCCGCCAGGATGCGTGCCAAGCTCAGCGTAATCTTGCGCGTGACGAAGTTCTCGCCGCGGCGGGGCGACTCGTGGTTGAAGAGGATGCCGTTCACGGCGTACATGCCGTAACTCTCGCGGTAGTTTTGCACGAGGTAGAACGCGTAGGCCTTGGCGCACGCATACGGGCTGCGGGGATGGAACGGCGTCTCCTCGTTCTGCATCTTGGCATTGGTCTTGCCGTAGAGTTCGCTGGAGCTTGCCTGGTAGAAACGGACGCTGCGCTTGCTGGTGCGAATGGCTTCCAGAAGCCGCGCGGTGCCCAGGCCCGTCACGTCGCCGGTGTACTCGGGGATGTCGAAACTGATGCCGACGTGCGACTGTGCGGCGAGGTTATAGATCTCGTCGGGTGCCGACACCTCCAGCACGCGCATGAGCGAACTGCTGTCGCCCAGGTCGCCGTAGTGGAGCTGGATCGGCAGGTCGGGAGTGTCGCTGTCGCTAAAGAGATGCTCGATCCGGCCGCGGTTGAATGTGGACGCCCGGCGCACCAATCCGTGCACTTCGTACCCCTTTTTGAGGAGCAATTCGGCGAGGTAGGAGCCATCTTGGCCAGTGATGCCGGTTATGAGCGCCTTCTTCATTGGCAGATTGTAGCGCACGTCTTCGACGTGCGATATTAAACCGCCCCTCCCCGCAGGTCGAAGACCTGCGCTATAATAGCCTCATGAAGCTTGCTATCGTCGGTTTAGGCTACGTGGGGCTGCCTTTGGCACATGCCTTCGCCAAGGCGGGTCATGACGTGGTGGGCTACGACATTTCGGAGCCCAGGATCACCGAACTGCAGTCCGGAAAAGATCGGACACTGGAGCTCAGTAACAAGGAACTGAAGGCAGTCACGATTCAGTACACGATGGATGCGAAGGCACTGGAAGATCGCGATGTGATCATCCTGGCGCTGCCCACACCGGTGAATGACAAGAACGATCCTGACCTGACGATCCTGGAAAGTGCGACGAAGACGGTCGGCAAACATCTGAAGAAGGGCATGGTCGTCGTGTACGAATCGACCGTGTACCCCGGCGTGACCGAAGAAGTCTGCGGTCCGATCTTGGAGAAGGAATCGGGGCTGACGTGCGGGACAGACTTCATGCTGGGCTACTCCCCCGAACGCGTGAACCCGGGCGACCGCGAGCACACGATCGATAAGATCATGAAAGTCGTCGCGGGGCAGGACGACAAGACGACGGACATGCTGTGCGAGCTGTACGGATCGATCGTCACCGCCGGTATCCATCGTGCGGGGTCGATCAAAGTCGCGGAGATGGCGAAGGCGATTGAGAATGCCCAGCGCGACCTGAACATCGCCTACATCAACGAGATCGCGATGCTCTGCAATGGCATCGGCATCCCGACCAAGGACGTCCTGGCCGCCGCCGGGACGAAGTGGAACTTCCTGAAGTTCCAGCCGGGACTCGTGGGTGGACACTGCATTGGTGTCGACCCCTATTACCTGGTGGAGAAAGCGAAGAAGCTGAAGCAACCGATGCGCGTGATCAGTGCGAGCCGTGCGGTGAATGATGGGATGAGTGGGTACGTGGTTGATCAAATTGAAAAGGAAATCCCGAAGAATTCTCGCATACTCATCCTCGGCCTCACCTTTAAGGAGAACATTCCGGATACCCGCAACAGCAAGGCCATGGAGGTCGCCGAGGAATTCGCGAAGCGCGGCTTTGCGACCGAAGTGCATGACCCGTTCCTGACAGCCGAGGAGATCAAGAAATGGAAGATGACCCCGGGGTCGCTCGATGAGGAACCGTACGACGCGATCGTCTTCCTCGTCCCTCACAAGGAATACCTGACGGCGGGCGTCGATGGAATCCTGAAGGCATTGAAGAAAGGAGGTGTGGTCTACGACCTGAAGTCGCTGCTGGACGGGGAGAAAGTGAAACAGGCAGGTGCGCAGTATTTGGCTCTGTGATACGATGAGAACGATGAACATCATCCTGAAATCGTTCGACGGGCCCGGGGACCACCATACGATCGAGCGGGCGTTCCAAGGCAAGCATCTCGGCACATGCATCTCGCTGCTGTGGGACGTGCGGGAGGTTCCAAAAATCGACGCGGACGAACACATCCTGCTGGACGCGCGGAAGCTGAAGAACGGCAAGTACCCCGACACGGACTGGAGTACGATCCCGCCGCTCGATGAAGAGTTGATTGAGAGCATGCGTCACTGCGAAGGCGTGTTTATGACCATGATCACGCGGCACTCGGTGGACGACATTCCCTTCGCCGAACGCAAGCGTCAGTACTACGAGCACCTGCGGTACTGGAACCACATCATCGCGTCGAAGAAGATCGATTTCTTTCTACTGAACCACCCCCCGCACCAGTGCTACGACCTGGTGATCTACGACCTCTGCCGTCTCAAAAGCATCCCGACGCTGATGATAGACCGGTGCAACTTCATCGAGACGACGTTGTTGATCGAAACGTGGGAGGAATCCGGCTCCGCGTTGCGCGACTGGATGGAGAAGAACAGGGCACAGTTCGGCAACCTGGCGACGCCCATCCCACTCTCGAAAAAAATGGAAAGCTTCTACGAAGCCCGGACGATCCGCGACGAAACGCCGTGGTACATGTCCCCGCGACCGTCGTATCTGCTCCAGAAGAACTTCGTGCGAAAGTGGGCGGGGCGGGCGATGAGTATGATGGTGCGGAAACCGAAAAACTTGCTCACCGCCGTCCTCTCCCCCCGGTTCTGGACGCGGAAGCTGCGGGAGCATGCCACCATCAACGTGTACGACGAGCTGATGAAGCCCGCCGACCTCTCGCTCCCGTACGTGTACGTACCGTTCCACATGCAGCCCGAAGTGACGACGTGCCCGCTGGGCGGTGTTTTCGTCGATCAGGAACTGATGGTGCAGATGCTGGCCTCGTTCCTGCCGCCGGGCATCCGGCTGTACGTGAAGGAACACCCGCACCAGGGCGAACAGATGCGCAGCAGACAATTCTACGAATCTCTTGTGCGGATCTCCTCGGTGACGCTCGTGCCGCGGGATCTGAGCACCGTTGATCTGGAGAAGCATGCGGTCGCCGTTGCGACGGTCACCGGCACGGCGGGCTTGGAAGCACTCTTCCACTGCATCCCCGTGCTCATGTTCGGCCACTGTTACTACCAGTACGCATCGGGCGTGTACCGCATCCGCACCTCAGAGGAATGCAAGCGGGCGCTCGATGACATCATTGTGAAGAAGACACGGCCCGAACTGCGCGACATGCGCCTCTTCCTGAAGGCCGCGGAGGAGTGCGGCGTCGTCTTCCAGCCACCGCTTGCGTCCGGCGAACAGTATTCCGAACCGCAAGCCACAGAACTGGGGACGGAAATCGCGAAGAAGATCGGGCAGATGGACGCTATGGCTTCTTCGCGATGACCCACACGTAATCCACATTCCCTCTCCACTGCACGAGCAGCCGGAGGACCCATCGGATGATACCGAGGCCCGGGAGGGATGGTGTTGATGGGGATGGCGGCGAGTTCGCCTGTTTGGATCCTGATGTGTGAGCGGGCAACTTCTTCTTGCTGCCTTTCTTGAGTCCGAGTCGGAACAGGAGTTCCCCGATCCCCTTCCCGGCCATGTCGAAATCGCGTATGCCACTCGCGACGATCTGGAACCCGACGGACTGGAGGAGTTTCGGGAGCGTCCGGTCGTCGAAATACCAGAGGTGCTCGGGGTAGAAGAGTTCCCACGCGTACCCGATGGTTCGCGGGGAGTAGCCGCGGAGGTTGGGCGTCTCCAGGACCAGGTGCCCGCCAGATGGGAGGGCATTGAAGAGTGTCTCCAGATCCTTCTTCGGGTGGTCCAGGTGTTCGATCACGTGGAAGAGGGTGATGACCGCAGGCTTCTTCTGCTCCGCGAGGGCAGGGAGGGAGTCGATCGTGCCCTGGATGACGTCGAGACCATGTGACGTTCCGAATTCTGCACCCTGCTGGCTCGGTTCGATGCCCCAGCACCGTTGGTAGCCGCTGTCTCCGAGCGCCTGGAGGAACGCGCCGTCACCCGTGCCGATGTCACAGGTGGAGTCGAGCGGGATGTAGCCACCGATGGTCCGCACGCGGTCAGCGACATTCCGTTTCCGCCGCACTGCCTTCGCATCATTCACCCCGATATCCAGCGAATGGTAGTGGGTGTCCTCCAGGATCTTCTGCTGGAGCCAGAGCAGTCCGCATCCTGGGCACCGCAGCATCGCCATCCCGGCGACCGTGGATGGCTTCCCTGTTTGGCCGCAGATGACGCAGACCTGGCCTATGTCCCCATGCTACAGGAAACTCACGACGCCCGGACGTGCTGGGGATAGACGGAGAGGACCGTCCACGTTTTGCCCAGAGCCGTCACCGGGAAAATGTAGAGCGGCCGCCCGATGCGCCGGGAGAGGAACCGCATCATCGGCGTCCCCCGATTGGCGAAATCCGACGCCATAATGTCGTGGTCGGACAGGATGAACGCCGTGGGGAACAGCTTCTGTTTCTCGCCGGATATCACCTCTTCTTCCGGGTTTTCCAGCGGCTTCCCGGCAACGATATCCCGCGCGAGGTCGTAGCGGAAATACGCTTCGTGCGGGAAGGCCTTCAGCATGGCGTCGTCGAAGCCCTGCGGACGCACCGCCCGGCGGAAGCCCCAGAAGTGGAACACCGCATTGCCCCGCGGGTTGCCGCGGTTGTCGCTCGCGAGGTGCATCACCGCGACCCTCTCCCCAGGCCTGCTGTGGAGCGTGATCGCCTCTTCCAACGCGGACTCCACATCCATGTAGTACGCCACCATCCGCACACGCTCCCGTTGGTAGAGCGAGACCGATACTGCCAGCAAAAGGACTGCGACCGCGGCGATGCCCCGCTGCAGCCAACGGGAGAATATGCTGCGCTGGAAATGGAGCGCGATGTAGTGCACGAGGAACGGAAGCACGAGGAAACTCGGGATGAGGTAGCGCACCGTGGACCCCGTATCCATCGAGATGTAGCCGAGGTTGATCCTCGCCACGGCGTATGCACCGTTGGCGAGCAGCGCCCCCAGGAAGAGGGGGATGTCCACGGTCATCCGATCCCGGCGCACGTCCTCGCGGCCGGCCAAGTGCGTCGATCGGCTGTCGAGGTCCCAGACCCACAAGCACGCGGCGACCCCGAGGATGAGGTACGCGATGAGCGTGTACAGCGGGAGGGTGTTCACGATCAGGAACGGGTTCTTCACCATGTGGATCGCTGTGTGGATCCACCCCGAGGTATGCATCTTCGCCTGCAGCTCGTCAAAGCGCCCGAGAGCGGGGTATGCCAGAGCCATGAACGAGACCGTCGCGACGGCCGGCACCACGAGGGGCGCGTACCACGGGAGCTGCTTCTGCTTCATGAGCCGCCACAGGAGCGGCACGAGTGCGACTGACACCGCCAGCATGAGCGGCGCGGCGATAAACTTGATCGCCATCGAAAGCCCCAACAGGAGCCCGACGCCGATCAGGAGCTTTTGGGTGAAGCGGCGCATGTTGAGCAGGGCGCTCCAGATCAAAGCGAGTGCCGGCAGCAGGGCTGCACTTAGGAACGCATCTTCCCCAAAGGCATTGAGCACTTTGAGAAACGGTGTGGGCGCGATGATGAGCGCGCCACAGAGGAAGGCGACCGCGGCAGGCGTTTCGAGCGGGAGGAGGAAGATGAAAAGGGCAATCGCGAGCGCGTTGACGATTCCGATGATCACGTACGCCACGTTCAGCACGTCCTGCGTCTTTGCCGGGTCGTTGCCGACCAGGTTGATGATCCCCGCCGAGAGGTAATGGATGGGCGTCCCAGGGTGGTAGACGTCTGCAAGCTCCGCGGAACCCGCCGCGACCAACCAACCGTTGTGGTAGTAGTCGTTCTCCAGGTCGTCCGCATTGAAGGCATACGGCCTGGGGGAAATGAGCGCGAAAAGCACCGTGCACGAGAGCAGCGCCCCTGTGAGAAGGGCAACAACAATGGTACGGGACCGCTTCATCATACGATGGAAGCCATCGTATCGAAGTCAGCCTCCACCTTCTAGTGCTGTAACACCAACCGCTCCGTCTTGCTCAAACTATCCACGATCTTGATCCCGTTCTCGAACGGCCAGAGGCTCGTGTTCGTCACGTAGAGCGCCGAGAACGCCAGGCGGGTGTGCCCCGTGGCCAGGCGGCTACCCAGGTGGTAGCACGAGCGGGTATCAATGTAGAACGCCGTCTCGGCCTTGCCGCTGACGCGTTGGACCTTCGACTTCTCTACCTGCTCGAACATCGATTCATCCGTGATCCGCTTGGGGAAGAAGTTGTTCTTCACGTTCTTGGAGAGGTCCTTGGGGATGTAGGTGAACTCCCCGTCCTTCTCGTCGTTGACGTCCGTGCAGTAGATGAAAAGCTTGATCATCTTGCGGTCGTCGTAGTCGCAGTGCCACAACTGGGACTCCTGCCATCCGGTGTTCTCGGTGCCGTGGGACAGGTAGATCTCGACGGCGGCCAGGTAGGGCACTTCGCCCAGGTACGCGCTTGCCATGTTGAGGACAGCGGGCTGCATGGCCATCTTCACGAGAAGGCTGTTGCTCTCGCGGTCGGCCTCCGTCTCTAGCTGCTTCCAGAAATTCTTCCCCTTTCCCGCCTCGGTGCTGTACGAGACGTTCTTCGCGCGCTCGCGGAGGGAGGCACAGAGCTGTGTGAGCAGACCCGAGTCGACATCGGCGTTCGCAGGGGCAAACCCTTCCTTCTCCAGCACCTGCCACCGCTGCTTCTGCTCCGGCGGGAGGGCATTGATCTTCTCCTGCGCGCCCTTGCGGCGCTCGAGGTAGGACTGGAAGTTCGCCAAGCGCAATCCGTACACGCGGGACACGCGGAACGGGCTGCCGTAGCGCCAACGGTTCTTCCACAGGGATCGGACGGGTGGGACAGGGATCATAGAGGTCCACTCTAAGAGGGGGCACTGGGCAGCGCAAGATAAAGTCATCCCTGAATACATAGGGGCAGGCATACCTGCCTGCCAAAAGCGGGCAAGTATGCCCGCTCTCAGTTTTTGATGAGCATGTCGCCCAAAGCGCGTTCCACAGCCTCCACACTCGTTCCGGTGATACTCTTTAACTGCTCCGCTGTCGCAACGCGCGGGGACTTGGAGACGAACATCCACGGCTGCGAGCCTGCGGGGGGCAACACATGCCGGACGCGGTCACTCACCGGAGGAATTTGTTCATTCGGATGGGACCCACCGACGATCACGGCGATCGGGGTGCCCATGGCATCGGCAAGGAAGAGCGGACCGGTATCGACCGCAACGAATGCGGCGGCGTTCTTCATCATGGCCGCACACTGCCCGAGCGTGAGGCTGGAGGCGTCCATCATCTTCTCTGCATGGTGCGAGAGTTCCATCACTGCTTTCACTTTCTGGTGATCGAGAGTGGAGAGGACGACGGAGAGCTGATGTTTCTCGATCACCTGGTCAGCAAGCGCGGCGAACGAGGCTGCCGGCCACTCTTTGACGGTGTTACCCGCGCTGATGTTGAAGCAGACGAAGGATTTTGAGGAGAGAGCGTGGTCCTTGAGCCAGCTCATGGCGGCATCTTGATCATTCACGGACGGGAAATACTCGAGCTTCCGGAGGATCGCGGGGATGCCGAGGGGTGCGAGCAGTTTCATATAGTGTGCGTGCGTGGACGTGCCGGTGATGAAGGGGACGTTGACGTTGTTGAAGATGCGAAAGAGCGACACGAGGATGCCGTGGCCGGACGAACTTGTGCTGACACGCACGGGCGCAGCGGACCAGAGGCCGACAGCGGAGGGCAATGCACCGGGCAGGCAGTTGATGACAGCAGAAAACCGGAGATGGAAGAGAGTCCAGAAGAGCGCAGTACGGGAACCGTCGTATGCATGTACGTGATCGACCGAGGGGTTGCCGCTGAGCACCTCCCGGAAGCGGCCCCAGCAGAGGACGTGGAGTTCGATCGAGGGATCGGCTGCTTTTACGGCGCGGAACATGCCGGTGGTGCAGAGCACATCGCCGAGCTTGCCCAGCTGGATGATGAGCACGCGCTTCGGTGCCACCGGATGACGGATAAGGCTGATGATCCAGAGTACCGGTGAGAGAAGTATCGTGAGCAGCGCCCAGAAGAGTGTCCTCATGGCTTCTTCTGGGAACGGATGGTCTCTGTGGTGGATCCGAGCTCCTTTTTGATGGGCACGAGGACCAGCTGCGCACCGATCTCCTTCACGACGTCCGACTCGATGCAGTCCTTTCCATACGTGTCGGCGTTCACATGTACATCTGGATGGATCAACCGCAACCATGGACGCGGATCATCGTCATCGAAGATGAAGACGGCATCAGCGAACTCTGCCACATTCTTCGCACGGACATCTTCTGACTCCATTGGACGACCCTCCCCTTTGTATTTCCGCACCGACGCGTCGCTATTCACCCCCACAATGAGGACATCACCATGCTTGCGCGCTTCGGAGAGGAGAAATTGATGGCCTGCATGGAGCAAATCGAACGCACCGTTCGTCGTGACGACGGTCTTGCCGGCTTTTTTCTGCGCCGATGCGAAGTCTGCGGCTGCCGCTGGTGTCATCACGGTTCCAGGCATGTGGTGGAGGTCAGAGTGCACGCAGAAGTTCGTCCCGCGAGGCGGAGGCGGTCCCCTGCTTGGCGACGACGATGCCTGCTGCGCGGTTGGCGATGTCGGCGCCGTCTTTGAGAGATCCTCCCGCACCGAGCACCAAGGCCAGGACGGTGCTGACGGTGTCACCGGCACCTGAGACGTCGGCGACTTCACGCGTGACGGCAGCAAACGCCGTCTTTTTTCTATTCTTTTCTATGAGCAGCATCCCCTCCGCGCCAAGCGTCAGCAAAACATTACCCTGGATCCCCCGCGCCAGCGCACTGCCGATCACGTCGGCGTCTTTGGTCGCAGTCTGTGCCAGGATCTGCCCCTCTTTCCTGTTGGGCGTGATCACGGTCGCGCCGCGCAGAGCCTTGATTCCGGAACTGTCCGCGGGTTTGGGGTCCACAATCACGGGGATCCCCTTTTTCTTGGCCATCGCGATGCACTTCTGGAGAACGGCGGGACTGAACACGCCCTTCGCATAGTCCGAGAGGAGGAGTGCGGAGTGTTTAGGGAGCAGTTTTTGCACCTGTGCGAGCAACTTCTTGCTGACAGCAGCAGAGACTTGCTCGGTCTGCTCGTAATCGAGCCGCACGATCTGCTGGCCGCTCTCCGAGAGGATGCGGTTCTTGCGGGTGGTGCTGCGGGAAGTATCTTTGATGAGGACGGGCGTCACGTTGCCACGCTTGAGCAGGCGCTCGAGCTCTCCAGCACCAGCATCACTGCCGGTGACACCGATGACGGTCGCCTTCGCTCCGAGGGAAGCGGCATTCATCGCAGCGTTGGCTGCCCCACCCGGCACCGACCGCTCCGTGCGGTAGCGGACGACCGGGATGGGTGCCTCGGGCGACACGCGGTCGACGGAACCGAAGAGGTAGGTATCGACCATCACGTCGCCGACCACGAGCACCGACGTCTTCGCGAAGGCACCGATGAGCGCAGACTGGCGGTCGTAGCGGTCCTGCTCCACATGCCCGGAGTATTCCGTCCGCTCGCTATCGGATTCATCGTGCGTGGTGGAGAACTCGATGATCTCGCTGTCCTCGAGCCCTGTGAACCGGTGCGGCAATCCCGTCTGCACGTGGACGAAGTCGCCTTTCTTCATCGTGTGCGTCTCGCCGCCAATCTCCAGCAGCACTTTGCCGGACTGCAGGTAAAAGACTTCATCTTTCTTGGCGTGCGTGTGCATGCTGCAGCGCATGTTCTTCCGCAAAATGAGTTTCTTGCCGCAGTACTCCTTGTTCACGATCCACTGCTCCTCGCCCCACGCCTTCTTCTCCCGATGGATCGACTCGCCGGGGTAAAACCGGTTCGTGGAGCCGAAATTGACGTAGGAGGCTGCCATGGGATCCATCATACAGCAGAAGCGAGTAGTGCGGGGAGTTCGCTCAAGGATGCGATCTTCCAGGTGGGTTCGACAGATGTCTCCTCATCACCCACCAGGATCGTCTTGCACCCGACCGCCTGCCCGAAGAGCACATCCACATCGTGGTCACCGACCATTACACACTCATCTGATGTGAGCCCATGCCTACGCTCGAGTTCCTTCCACATCCCGATCTTCGGTTTGCGGCAGTCACAGTTCTCATCCGGATGATGCGGACAGAAGACGATGTCGGTGATCGTGATGCCCTGTGACTGCAAGACCTCCATCAACCTGTTATTACATGACTGCACCTCTTCGATCGTCGTCTTCCCCCGTCCGACACCCGATTGGTTCGAGACGACAAAGATCTTCATGTGCCCGAGTTGCTTCAAACCCTCGACGACACCAGGAAGCGGGACAATATCCGCGAGTGTGTAGGCGTGCCCAAGACGGCGGATCAAGACGCCATCCCGGTCGAGCAGGAGCGTGGTGACCATGTCGGGTTAGTTGGAGAGGCGCACGAGCGACGCGAAGTGGAAGTACTCCGCGAGGACTTCCTTCAGGAGGGTTTTGATCTCCGGCTTCGTGAGCGGCGACAGTTTGGCGGAATCATAATCTTTGACGGCCCCGCCCTTGGGCTCCGTGACGGGCTGCCCGCCGGGGACGAGAATCGACGACCGCACGATGAACATGTTTTCTTCCTCCGTCGCATGGTGAGCCTCCTCGGGCGTCATAAGCAGCTCGGACATCTTCTCGCCGGCGCGTGAGCCGATGACCTTGCGCTCGATCTTTGCAGGATCTTTGCCAAAGCGCGGCGCAAGTTCGTCGATCAGAACATCGACGAGGTCGCCCAGGCGGATCACCGGCATCTTGAGGATGAACACTTCACCGCCTTCCATCCGTTCCATCGCCTGGAACGTGAGCGAGACGGCCTGCGGGATCGACATGAAGAACCGGACCATGTCCGGGTGCGTGATGGTGACCGGACCGCCCGCCTCGATCTGCTTGCAGAAAAGCGGGAGCACCGACCCGCGCGATGCGAGCACGTTGCCGAAGCGCACGCTGGCGAACCGGATGGGGCGTGAGCCTGAAATGTGCAACGCGGAGGTCATTAGTTTCTCGGCGAGGAGCTTGGTGGCGCCCATCACGTTGCTGGGACTGGCGGCTTTGTCGGTACTGATGAGGAGCACGCGCTCGACGCCCTGCACAATGGCCGCCTCGATGATGTTTTGGGTGCCGATGACGTTCGTCTTCACCGCTTCGAATGAGTTGTACTCGCAGAACGGCACGTGCTTGTACGCGGCGCAGTGGAAGACGCAGTGGACACCCTCGAGCGCGCGCACCATGCGCTGGTAATCGCGGATGTCGCCGAGCAGGTAGCGCATGTCGCACTTCGGCAAATCGCCGAGCTCCTGCTGGAGGAGGTATTGCTTATGTTCATCGCGTGAGAAGATGCGGATGGTTGCAGGCTCGTGCTTGAGCAACTGCCGGACGACCTCGGAGCCGATGGAACCGGTAGCGCCCGTAACGAGAATGCGCTTCCCGCGGAGGAATGAAGTCACCCCCACACTGTAGCCCACAAAGATGGCCTCCGGTAGTGGTTTTCTAGCTATTGCGGGACTGTTTCTTGAGCAGATTTTCGGCCAATGCAAAGTGTTCCGGCGTGTCGAGATCAATCGAGTCCTCCGGTGCCATGAGCAATGGACGCGAGTCACCAAATTGGAAGGATGGGAACCGTGCCGCCGCGGCCGTCATCACATAGAGCGCGCCATTCACGTCATAGAACTTTCCATCTTTCTCGTCCGGATTCGCGGGGATGAGCTTGCCGTCGATGATGCGCTGGCGGAGTGAGGAGCTGGCCCCCTTCTCCATGGGTGTGACGCTCACGACCGTCTCGGCGCCAGACTTCTGGAGTAACACGATCCCTTCATCAATCACGGTTGATGTTCGGAACGGCGACGTCGGCTGTAGAATCACAAATGCTGACGGCTTGTAGTTCTCCTTTTTCTCGAGCTCTCCCAGCACATGCCGAATCACCTCCATAGAGGAGGTGTCATCGAGCGCGAGTTCCGCGGGACGCATCAATACTTCGACGCCGCAATTGCGAGCAACCTTTGCGATCTCCTCATCATCCGTACTCAAGACAACTCTCGTGAGCAATTTGCTCCCGAGTGCCGCCTCACACGTGTACGCGATCATCGGCTTTCCGTTGAGCAACATGACATTCTTCCGTGGCAATCTCTTGGAGCCACCGCGCGCCGTGATAATGCCGAGAACCTCAGGCTCTCCATTCTTCAAATACTCTTCGACGGAGTGCTCACAGGAAAGAGGGACCACCTGCTCAATCATTTTGGTACTGATTGCATCGATATTACCGAGGGGGAGGACGTGCGCGTACGTGACGGGTATCGATCGACCGTGAATCTTCTCAAGCAGCGCGATCAACTCCTTGATGGAGTAGTTCTCCCGACTCGCAACGTTGAAGACGCCGCTCGCGCCGCGACTCACGAGCTGATGGATCATCGTCGCGGCATCATCCACATGCAGGAAATTCCTCCGCAGTGATCCGTCGTTATCCGCAAACTTCATCGGAATCTTTTTCCCCAGGGAATTACGGAGATGCCAGAGCAATCCCTTCCCCTGCCCCGCACCGTAGAGGTTGCAGAGGCGCAGGATCAGATGGCCATCCTCCGGCATGCGACTGCGCACCTGCTCCTCCGCCGAAATCTTCGCCTTCGCGTACTCGGTCTCCGGCTGGAGCGGCGAATGCTCGTGCACTTCCGTCGCGGTGCCATAGACCTGCGTGGTGGATATCTGGATGAAGAGCGTGTTGGGGGACGCGACCGCTTCGAGCACGTTCTGGATGCCGGTGGTGTTGAGGGCGACGCAGAGCGCGACGGGATTCGCCACCTGCCCCGTCGCATTGATGACGATGTCGTAGGTCCCGATGCCCGCGATGTCTGCCGCTTTCAGGAGATCGACCTTCAGGTGATGGGGATCTGTGGGATCCCCCTCGCGGCTGGAGATGAAGACCTCAAAATTGGGGTCAGCAGAGAACGCGCGACGGAGTGCGGATCCCAAAAACCCTTTTCCTCCGAGGATGAGAACGGACTTACTCATAGAATTTCTTCTGGATGATGCCTTCAAGACTCACCTCTTTGAGAATCTTGAAAATCTTCGGCGCAGTGTTCCCTTCTCCGTACGGATTTTCCATCGATTGAAGAGATGCACGGTACTTCTCATCAAAGAGAACCTTTTTGAGTGTGGCGACTATTTCCTCCGTGTCGTATCCCACATCGTTGACCGTCTTTGGCCTCTCGCGCCCTTGCTGCCGGGTGCCGATATTGACCGTCGGCACATGGAACGTCGCCGCTTCGTGGATGCCGGAGCTGGAATTGCCGACGATTGCCCACACATGTCGGTACAAATTCGCGAATGTCTCGACGTCCAAGCTGGGGTACCACGTGATGCCGGAGCCTTTCACGGTGGAGATGATCGAGCTGAACCCCGCATCGTTGTTCGGGAGGATTGCGATGGTCTGCACGCCCACTTGTTTGAGCGCTTCGAGCGTCGCGGTGATCTGCTGCTTCGATTCCGTGTTCTCTGTGGTGACCGGATGCTGGATCAAAATGACCGTCGGCTTGCTGAAGTCGACGTTGAACTTCTTCTCCAACACCTCTTTAGGGATCATCGGCGCGTTGATGAGCACATCGAGCGAGGGGCAGCCAACGACGAAGATGTGGTCGGGGTTCTCCCCCATCGCGACCAGGCGCCGCTTGGCATCCTCGGTCGCGGGGAAGTGCAGATGCGCAAATTTGCTCATCGCGTGTCGCAGACTTTCATCGATATTGCCCGTGACCTCCCCTCCTTGAATATGTGCGACGGGAATATTCATGTGCGCGGCCGCGACGGTCGCGGCAAAGTTCGCACCGATATCGAAGCCGGTGAGCACCAGGTCCGGCCTCACCTTCTCCAGCACATCCACGACCCCGCTCATCACGCGACTGATCCCCCGCGCCATCTCGGCCCCAGTATCGGGCGACTGCTCCGTGAACATGGGGATTGTGGCGTCGATGTTGAACCCATCTGCTTTGAACTTCTCAATATCCGCGCCGTGCCCGGGGAGCAGGTTGATGCCCGTGACGATGATGAACAGCTGGAAGAACGGATCCTTCTTCATGAGCTGCAGCACAGGCCGAAACCGGCTGTAGTCCGCGCGCCGTTCGATCACGACTAAGACTTTTCGCATGAGCGGAGATTCTAGCATAGCGGTAGATCCTCAATCGTCGGGAATTAGTCCCCAACAGGACCCTGATACCCCCTCCTCATCCGTTCGGTCATATAATCATCGTCCGCCAGAAGGTCGCGCGTCATTTTCGCGGTCGTTTCATCAAATGACTGTTGGACTTCCCTAATTTCTGCGATGCGACCTTGTACATCTGCATCTGAAAGGGAAAGGAATTGTTCTAAGGTGTCGATGGCCAATTGATGTGCATACGGCTTGACCCTCTCTTGATCAATCCGACCGAGCATACGACCTTTCACCTGCTCCAATTCATCACGTTGGGCGTGGGCATCTGCGGAAACCTTTGGCATCAATTCCCCGGTTACTGCTACAGATGCCATGTCGAGTTCCCTCTGCGCGGTTTTCAAGCGAAGAACCTCATAACTAAACCCATTCAAAATTTGCTGGCCTACATGTTTTTGGGCTTCCATTATTTCAGGAGCGATTTTGGGTGCATCTGTGCCCGCCTGTTCCTGATCTACACGCTCGCTCAATCGAGCATGTAAAGAGTATGTTTCTTGGTGGAGATCTGTATCCGGGGACATAAAATGAAAAGACATAGATAGCGTGGAAAGATCATATCTTAGCCAAAATCCCCACCATGTCAAGGAACCACTACTGCGTGTCTGCCCACTTCAGTTGCATATCCTTCTCCAAATCCTTCGTCGCCTTCTTTCCAAACAGTGCCTTGTAATCCTTCGCTTTGATCTCCCCCGTCCCTGGCCTCTTCACCCAAATGTTCTCGGCAGAGAACACGTCGCCCTCCTTGATAGGCTTGATGGTGACGACGGTCGCGTAGGCGAAGTTGATGATGTCCTGCTCGTCCGGGAGGATGTCCTTTTTGCCTCCGAGGGACTCGTGGATCGCGCGGCTGCCGATGATCATGTCGTTAAGCTCTTGCGGGTCAATGGAGATGGCGATATCGGGGCCCGGCCAACCCTTATCGGACGTGAAATGTTTCTCGAGGATCGAAGCCCCAAGCGACACCGCGCCGAGACACGTCCAGATCCCGAGTGAGTGATCACTGAGACCGGTGACGACACCGGGGAATGCTTCTTGGAGGTGGGTGATCGCCCCCAGGCGTACCTTGTTATACGGAGTGGGGTACATCGACGTGCAATGGAGCAGCGCGAGCGGGACGTTGTGTTTGCGGAAGATCTCGACCGCCGGAGTGATGGACGCGAGGTCGTTCATGCCGGTGCTCATGATCACGGGCTTGCCATACGCGGCGATGTGTTCGAGGAGCGGGTAGTTATTGCACTCCCCCGAGCCGATCTTGATCGCGGGGACTTCCATCCGGAACAAGCGGTCCGCGGCAGCGCGCGAGAACGGCGTACAGAGGTAGATCATCCCCTTCTTCTCGACGTACGCCTTCAGCTCGCGCTCCTGCTCTTCAGAAAACGCACAGCGCACCATGATGTCCCAGATGCTCTCGGTGGTGTGGCCGGGGATCACCTTCTTCGCGACGGGCGCCATCTCGTCTTCCACCACATGCGACTGGAACTTCGCGCATTCGCAGCCCGCTTTGGCGGCATCGTCGACCATGCGCTTGGCCTTCGCCATGTCGCCCTCGTGGTTGATGCCGATCTCGGCGATCACGAACGGCGGGTGGTCGGGGCCGATCTGGCGGCCGGCAATGGTGATGGAGGGGCTCGTTGCCATGCCCAGGAGTATAGCAAAATCTGGGTGCGCGAAGCCGCAAAATCGGCTTCAATACCAGCAATGAAGCCCCGGATCATCGCACGGCTGGACATCAAAGGCCCCAACGTCGTGAAGGGCATCCACACGGAAGGCCTGCGCGTGATCGGCAAACCCTCGGACCTGGCACGGAAGTACTACCAACAGGGCGCTGACGAGCTGGTGGTGATGGATATCGTTGCGAGCTTGTACGGACGGAGCCCGGATTTTGATTTGATGCGATCGGTGGCCGATGAGCTCTTCATCCCCCTCACGATGGGCGGCGGCATCCAGTCGGTGCAGGACATCAATAACTTCCTCCGCGCGGGTGCAGACAAAGTTGCAATCAACACCTACGCGACCAGGCACCCCGAGTTGATCAGCGAAGCGGTGAAACAGTTCGGCTCGCAGTGCATCGTGCTCTCGGTGGAGGCGAAACGTACGGGCTCGGGTCCGGGCTCGGGTCCGGTACGATGGGAAGCGTATACGGACGGAGGACGTGAGCATTCGGGGCTTGATGCTATCGAGTGGATCAAAAAAGCGCTCGACCTGGGTGTGGGCGAAGTGCTGCTGACATCCGTGGACTTCGACGGCACGCGCAAAGGATTCGACATGGAACTCCTCGCAGCCGTCGCGGCATTCGCACAGGTGCCGCTGGTCATCCACGGCGGCGCAAAGGACCCGAAGTCACTGACGCAGGCGCTGAAGGACGGCCATGCCGATGCGGTCTGCTGCGCCTCGATCCTCCACTACGACGAGTGGACAGTGGAGAACCTCAAGAAAGGACTCGAAGCCGATGGCATCCCTACCCGACACGTTCCTAGCCCCTAAAACCTGGGGGCAGGCATACCTGCCTGCCAGCGGGCAAGTATGCCCGCTCCCAAGTATCAAGTTACTTCTCCTCCCTATGAGTTCAATCGTCATCATCGATTACGGCGTCGGCAACATCCACAGCGCGATGAAGGGCCTGAAGCGCTTTGCTTCTGACGTCGTGCTGAGCGAAGACCCGGCAGTGATCCGCGCCGCGTCAGCACTTGTCCTCCCGGGACAGGGAGCCTTTGAAGCGGGCATGGAAGGTCTGCGCAAACGCGGGCTGATCGACGAAGTGAAGAACGCAGGAAAATCTGGCAAACCCATCCTCGGCATCTGCCTGGGAGCTCAGCTCCTCCTCGAGCGCGGCCACGAGTTCGGCGACTGGGAAGGTCTGGGGTTCATGCAAGGCGAAGTCGTCCGCTTTCCTGCCCTGAAGAACGAGAAAACGCCGCATATGGGATGGAACTCCATCCATACCCCAGCAGCAGGTCTTCGACCTGCGGGATGGAAAGGCACCCCCCTCGAAGGATTGAAGGAAGGCTCCGAGATGTACTTCATCCACTCCTATATTCTGCAACCCAAGAACCCCGAGCACGTGATCGCAGAGACGACCTACGGCGGACTCACGTTCCCCTCCGTTATCGGCACCGGCAACATCATCGGTTGCCAGTTCCATCCCGAGAAGAGTGGGGAGACGGGGCTCCAAATACTCAAGCAATTCGTCGAAATGGCTGCCTGAAGAATGTGTTATCCTCGAGCCATGAACGTACCAGCCTATGGTTTGCCGACAGACGTGAAATTCTGCAAAGAATGTGTGATGCCCAGCACGCGGCCAAGTTCGACGAACGAGTACCAGCACCACACCAGGCACAAGCATAAGTACTTGGAGTTCGGCGAGGATGGCGTGTGCTCGGCGTGCAAATTCTGCAAAGCGAAGTTTGACGGGCGCATCGACTGGAACAAGCGCGAGCAGGAACTGAAGGACTTGCTGGATAAATATCGCAGCAAGGACGGCAAGTACGACATCCTCGTCCCTGGGAGCGGCGGCAAGGACAGCGCGTACGCCAGCCACGTGCTCAAGTACAAATACGGCATGCACCCGCTGACGGTCACGTGGTCCCCGCACTTGTACACGGACATCGGCTGGCACAACTTCGAGAACTGGATCCACGTGGGCGGGTTCGACAACTACCTCTTCACGCCCAACGGGAAGATCCACCGCATGATGACGCGCAATGCGTTCCTGAACCTCCTCCACCCGTTCCAGCCCTTCATCATCGGGCAGAAGACGTTCGCGGTGAAGATGGCAGTGAAGTTCGGCATCCCGCTGATCTTCTACGGCGAGAACCCTGGGGAGTTCGGCGCCAATGTGAGCATCGACCAGAACAAATTCACCAGCGACCCGCGCGAGAACGAGGGCTACCGGTTGCAGTACGTGACCGGCAAGAACTTGAATGAGGTGTACCTGGGTGGAACCCCGGTGCAGCAATATTTGGATGAAGGCATCGCTCTCGGGGACCTGGACCCGTACTTCCCCGCCAATCCCGAGGACGTGGAGAAGTTGAAACTCGAGTTCCACTACCTCGGCTACTACCTGAACTGGCACCCGCACAACACGTACTACTACGCCGCAGAGCACACGGGTTTCCAGGCGGCACCGGAACGCACGCCCGGCACCTACAGCAAGTACAACAGCTTGGACGACCGCATCGATGACTTCTTCTACTACACGACGTTCATCAAGTTCGGGTACGGCCGCACCACGCACGATGCCGCATACGAGATCCGCCACGACATCATCACGCGCGACGAAGGCGTGGCGCTCGTGAAGCGCTTCGACGGCGAGTTCCCCAAGCGCCACTTCAAGGATTTCCTGGAGTACACCAGCCTGACGGAGGAAAAGTTCTGGGAGACGGTGGATACCTTCCGCGACCCGAGCATTTGGACCAAGGAGAATGGCGAGTGGAAGCTGCGGTATCAGGTATCCTGATCCCCAATGCCCCTCTCTTCCCCGGAGTACCTGCTGTGCTTCCTCCCGATCATCGTCGCGGTGACGGTGCTCTTTCGGCGCAGCGGCCATCTCCGAGCCGCGATGCAATGGCTGGTGTTGGCTTCCCTCTTCTTCTACGGCTACGCGCGCCCAGTCGCATTGATAATCCTGTTCGCATCGGTCATCTTCAATTACTTCTGTGGGACGCAGATCACGAAGAAGCAAAAAAGCTGGTTGGCCGTCGGGATTATTGGGAACTTGCTGCTGCTTGGGACCTTTAAGTACGCCACGTTCTTCGCCGGGATGATCGGGGTGCAGGAGAAATTACCGTCGCTCGTTCTGCCGCTCGCCATTTCGTTCTACACGTTCACGCAGATCGCGTACCTGGTCGATGCATCTCGAGGAAATGCAAAGGCTCACTCCTTCGTCGATTACCTTCTCTTCGTCACCTTCTTCCCGAACCTCCTCGCGGGGCCGATTGCCCGGCACAGCGAACTCGCGCCGCAGTTCACCAAAAAGCCATCGCCCGGCGTCAGCCCGGACCTCGCGATTGGCATGACGATGCTGATCATCGGGCTCTTTAAGAAGGTGGTGATTGCGGACACGATCGCCACATACGCAAACCTCGTCTTCAACGGGGCTACATCAGGGATGGTGCCGACCTTTGCGGAAGCATGGATCGGGGCGCTCGCGTACACGATGCAGCTGTACTTCGACTTCTCCGGCTATAGCGACATGGCGATCGGGTCGGCGAGGATGATGGGCTTCGTGTTGCCCGTGAACTTCAATGCGCCGTACCGCTCGCTCTCCATCCGCGAGTTCTGGAAGCGCTGGCACATGACGCTCTCACGGTTCATCCAGGAGTATCTCTACATTCCGCTCGGCGGGAGCCGGAAAGGAGAGGTGCGGACATTGGTGAACCTGCTCGTGACGATGCTCCTCGCAGGTCTGTGGCACGGCGCGGGTTGGACCTTCGTGATCTGGGGCGGTCTGCACGGGGTGTATCTCGTGATCAACCGAATCTGGACGAAAATGGGAATGAAACTGAACGGGATCCTTGCCCTCCCGCTAACGTTGCTTTCGATCGTCGTCGGCTGGGTGTTCTTCCGCGCTGATTCCCTGACGACAGCGATGACGATGCTGCAGAGCATGGCGGGACTCAATGGCATGCATTGGACGTTGACGGGAAGTTCCCTCGCGACGCCACTCGTGTGGTGGCGCGCGGGGCAGATGCTGATCGCGTTGGCAGTGCTCGTGATGGTGGCCCCCACCACGCAAGCGTTCCTCGGCATCGATGACGCCAAGCCCGATGGGTCCGTGCTGCAGATCCGCTGGAAACCGACCGTCCTGTTCGCACTCTGTTCGATGATCCTCGCAGTGACCTCCATCACCACCCTCTTCCTTTCCCAGGAACATGTCTTCCTCTACTTCCAATTCTGACCACTGGCGGTATCTCTTCTTCCTCGCACTCTTCAGTGCGCCAGTCGTAGTATTGCTCGCGCTCAACTTCCTCTTCCTGCGGAACAGCGGTGAGCTTCTGCCAGTCGAGACGATCGTCTCGCGGCAGATGAAGGATCCGCGGTTCTGCATCTACGGTGATGCGCTGCGCAGCCTCACGTATCCGTACAAGATGGAGGCGTACAACCGGAAGAAACCGACCGTCGTCGTGATCGGATCGTCACGCATGCTCCAATTCCGCGAGCGGTTCTTTGCCGAACCGTTCTACAACTTCGGCAGTGCGATGACAAACGTGAATGAGGGGATGGATTTGGTCGATGGGATCCTGAGGAGCCCGACGAAGCCGGAGACCGTGATCCTCGGCATCGATTTCTGGTGGTTCAACGGGAAGTTCGTCCCTCCAGTCGCGTATCGACCCACCCCGAAGCCCGTCTCACAGTTCAATGGCTACTTCCTGTTCAAGCCGTTCCAGTGGCTCTGGCAGGGGAAGATCACGCTGGGCGACTATGTGCGGACAGTGTTGGGCAAGGATGATGAGAAATACTGCAACATCGGGATCGCCGCGATCAAGAACCGCACGGGCTTCGGCCCCGACGGATCGCACTACTACGACGTCGCGACGATGAAGACTGTATCGACACCCGGGACCGACGCGTTTGGGGAAGTCCCTGACGTGATCGCAGACCAGGGAAGGTTCGGCTCCGTACAAGAGGCAGATGCGACGCATAAGGAAACCTTCTTCCGGCTGGTCGACCGGCTCCAAGACGCCGGCATTGAGGTGGTCGCCCTCTTCCCGCCCTTCCCTCCCCCGATCTACGCCGCGATGAAGGCCGACCTCTCTCGCTACGCGGTGTTCGAGGAGATCAAACAGGAACTGATCGCCGACCATGTGCTCACGCTCGACCTGACAAACCCCGCAAACATCACATCCTCTGCCTGTGAGTTCCTCGATAGCGTGCACGGCGGCGATGTGACGGCCGCGCGCATCCTCCAGCGCCTCGACCAACTGCGCCGCACGCTGCGGATGCCCCGACTCGGCAATGCGACCGTGCTGCAGCAGACAATTGAGAAGAACGTTGGGCGGTCAATGGCACGAGACGCGCGGGTGACGGACACACCGGAGGTGGATTTCCTGAATCTGGGGTGTGAGAAATAAACCTAGCCGCGGGTCTTCGACCTGCGGTGGGATTAATTGCGTTCATAGCCGCAGGTCTTCGACCTGCGGTGGGATTGATTATGCACTTAGCCGCGTGTCTTCGATCTGCGGTGGGATTGATTATGCACTTAGCCGCAGGTCTTCGACCTGCGGTGGGATTGATTATGCACTTAGCCGCAGGTCTTCGACCTGCGGTGTGCCTCTATCCAAGGAATATCGCTGATATCCCATTTTCCACATGCAGAAGACCACGGATAATCATGTGCAACTTCAGAAATCCCTGCACGAACTGGATTCACATGAATGTATTCTTGAGCTGCAGGGATGTCATCGATAACCCTAGAATGAAATCGTTTTTGCCACAGTGGAGCAATCCCCATTTGAAATGATAAACCCATCTTGTAGAGGCGCACGACATTTGAGACTATTTCAGGTTCGGGGACATGCAGCAGAAGATGAACATGATCAGGCATGACCACGAATCCATAGAGGAAGAATGGTTTATGCTCTTGAACACGATAGATCTGGAAGACTGCTTCCTGTGCAAAAGCAGGATTTTGAAAATGGGGGATGCGATGATGGGTGATGCTGGTTATCAGCAGCGTCTGGTTACTCTGAATGAAATGCCTTTGGGTCATGGCAACATCATCTGTGACTGAAAAAGAAAACCAAGGGGCATCAATAAGATAAAAATTGGGATTGTCGTTTTTTGTTTTATAGATGCGCTAAAATCAGTTCCATAGGGTCGTGGAACATACCCGTGAATATGGACATATTCACGATCAGGGACCGCAGGTCGAAGACCTGCGGCTATTAAACTCTGAAGCATGCCGAATGCCTGCGGCTAAGAAATAATGGACATCACAACCTCACCGGAAACCCATGCTCCCTCAGATACTGCTTCGCCTCCAGCGGTGTCTGCTGTGTGAAGTGGTATATGCTCGCGGCGGCTAAAGCTGAAGCTTTACTACCGGAAAGAACATCGACCATGTGTTGGTAATTGCCCGCTCCCCCCGCAGCAATGACGGGGATATTGACCGCTTCGCTGACCAACCGCGTGAGTTCAACGTCGTAACCTTCCATGGTGCCGTCGCGCTCAATGGAGGTGATGAGGATCTCTCCTGCCCCGCGTGCTTCGGCGTCCTTTGCGACACTCACGGGATCTTTGCCGGTCGCCGTCTTCCCGCTGTGGGAGAAACATTCGTAGCCCGATGATGTTTTGCGGGCATCAATGGACGCGACCACGCATTGGGAACCGAAGGCACTCGCGATCTGGTTCACGAGGTCCGGGATTTCGTAGAGCGCGGAGTTCAATGCGATCTTGTCGGCGCCCACTTGGAGAAGTGTACGGACATCCTCGACCGTTCGGATGCCGCCTCCCACCGTGAGCGGCATAAAACATTCATCGGCGAGGTCGTCGATGAGCTGGAAGTCAGTCGAACGCTTCTCGGCAGTCGCGCGGATATCGAGGAAGATGAGCTCATCGACCTCGCGCATGTTGTAGACCTTCACGGCCTGCATCGGGCTGCCGACGGGGCGCCATGAGTCGAACCCTTTGCCCTTCACGAGCTGGGTATCGCGGTACAGGAGCGTCGGGATGATGCGGATCTTGTGAGACATCAGAGGGAGAGGAAATTTTTGAGCACGTGGAAGCCGAACTTCTGGCTTTTCTCGGGGTGGAACTGCGTCGCGTAGATGTTCCCGTGCTGCAGCGCAGCGCAGAAGCCGCCTGCATAGGCGCAGACGCCGATGGCCTCAGACGGGTCGGCGGGGACAACGTGATAGCTGTGCACAAAGTAGAAATCTTTGTTCGAGGGGATGCCCGCGAAGAGTTTGGACTCGCGTGGGTAACTGACCTCGTCCCATCCCACGTGCGGGATGCGTTCACCGGCCTGCGGTTCCAACTTGTGGACTTCGGCGTTGATGAACCCGAGGCCGGGTGTCTCTTCGCCTTCGAATCCCCTGGTCGCAAGCATCTGCATGCCCAGGCAAATCCCGAGCATCGGCATTTTCTTGTCGATGACCAACGATTTGAGTGCGACATCGAGCCCACGTGCGCGGATGTTGCGCATCGCGTCGGGGAATGCGCCCACACCGGGGAGGATGATGCGCCCTACGTCCTCCAAGTCCTTGGGATTATCGGTGATGAACGAATCCGCGCCGCATTCCTGCACCGCCCGCGTGATCGAATCGATATTGCACAGCCCATGGTCGACGATGGCCACCCTCATCACGCGTTATCGTAGTTCACCTTCGTCAGGTTGCCATCCTTATCCTTGATGAGTTCGCCCTTGGAATCGCAGAGGAACAGCTTCTTGTTCGTGAAGCGGTCGCAGACGTTGACGAAGTCCTCTACGGAGATCTCGATCGGCGCGAGCATTTCTTCGATGCTGACGCCCAGGTAGGTCCGCGGGAACTTGCCGTCGTGCATCTGCGTGATGGTCATGGCATCGTCGCGGGTGAGCCGTCCGCGGCGCACCTGCATGCAGGCGAGGTCGGTTGCGCGGCCAAACCCGTACTTGAGGAACTTAAAGTAGTCGTGCAACGACATAAGCGCGTTATCCAAGTTCTCGTAGTTGCCCAGCGACCCTTCGATATTCTGGTCGTACGTCTTCATCCCATGCGCGCTCGCCAGGAACGCGTTCGTCCAACCGTCCCATGGCATGTAGTAGCCCAGGTACAAACCGGTGACGCCCGAGCGAGCGAGTTCCTCGTCCGTCGGGTACGTGTAGTAGATGAGGTCTTTCTTCTCGATGCCGTCCTGGCCGATGAGGTCGCTGACACGCAGCCCGAGCAGGCCGCCAAACTCTTCCAGCCACCGGCGGTCGAGGACATTCTTCTGCGCATTGCCCGCGGGGCCGCCGTATTCGTCCTGCGCATTCTCGCCCCAGATGAGGAGAGGGATACCGGTCTGCACGGCGATGCGGACGGGGACTGTGAAGATCGTGACGTGCTCCGGCCAGATCAGATCACCCACCTGCTTGAGCGTGATGCGGTTGATCTTGCGGCGCACCTTGGGGTTCACGGTGACTTCGACGTAGTCGACGCCGAGGTTCTTCAAATTCTGGATGTTGTACCGGCCGATGTCGGTGAGATGGTCGGTCGTCGCCGTGACGCACAGCGGGTTCATGCCGAGCTCGAGCATGCGGATCACCTGGTACGTGCTGTCCTTGCCACCGCTCACCGGGACAATGCAGTCGTGTCGGCTGCCGTCCTTGGACCGGTACTTCTCGAGGATCGCTTTGAGCTCGTTTTTACGCGCATCCCAGTCGACCTCCTTGCGCTGTTCAAAGTGCCGGCACGCACTGCACACGCCCTGATCATCAATGTGAAGATCTGGCTTCGTGGAGGGCATAATGCACTTCCGGCAGTATTGGAGACGATAGTCAGCCATACCCCTCTAGGGTACCATGCGCGGGTATGGAAAAATACACGTCACGCGTGATTCCGCTGAGCGAGCTCCCCAAGTGGTCCCGGTGGCCCGCGCGGCTCCTAAACCTGGTCGAATGGAAAGTCCCCACGCGCGACGTGGCCAAAGTCGACGAGGAGTACGACAAGAACGTCTACCTCCACTGCGTGGAGTATTTCCACAGCCACCCGGGTGCCACGGCCGACGATGTGCGTGCGCAGGAGTTCCGTCTCCCCCGCCCGCCCGTGTGCGTCTCGCGCAAGAACGTACTGTACGAGATGCCGTCGGAGCACTTGATGACGGTGGATAACGAGATGTTGATCGACCTGCTTCGTCCCTACATGAAGGATGTCGATACGGTGATCGAGCTCGGCTGCGGATACGGCTACAACCTCTACGTGCTGCGGAAAGAGTTCCCGGGCAAGACGTACATCGGCGGCGAGTACTCGCAGAACGCAGTGAGCCTCGCAGCAGAACTCTATAAAGGAGCTGCCGACCTGCGTATCGAGCAGTTCAACTACTACGATGATACGTACACGATGTTCGAGAAGCTTCCGAAGACCGCGAAAGTCCTCCTCTTCACCCGCCACTCGATCGAACAACTCCCGTCGGCCAAGAAGTTCGTCGAGACGGTGATGAAATACGCCGACCGCCTCGTGACGGTGCTGCATATGGAGGTCGCGTTTGAGAATAACGGCGATGACCTCCTCGGGATGCTGCGCAAACGGTACGTGACGGCGAACGATTACAACCGCGACATCGTCGGGCTGCTCACGGGCCGCACGGACATCGAAATAGTAAGGAATGACCCCGACGAATACGGCGAAAACCCGCTCAATCCCTCCTCTGTTATCGTCTGGCAGCCGCGGATAAGTGTGGTACGATCGTAGCGTGAGTATCGATAGCAACACGTCCATCCTCGTCACCGGCGGTACTGGGTCCTTTGGCAAGAAATTCGTCGACGTCCTGCTGAAGACGAGTAAGCCCCGGAAGATCATCATCTTCAGCCGCGACGAGCTGAAGCAGCACGAGATGCGCGTCGCAGGGTTCAACGCGCCCTGCATGCGGTACTTCATCGGCGACGTGCGCGACAAAGAGAGACTGCGCCGGGCGATGAACGACGTGGATGTCGTTATCCACGCAGCAGCGCTCAAGCACGTACCCGCCTGCGAGTATAACCCGATCGAGGCGATCCAGACGAACATCATCGGCGCACAGAACGTCATCAACGCGGCGATCGACGCCGGTGTGAAGAAGGTGCTCGCGCTCAGCACCGACAAGGCGGTGAACCCGGTGAACCTCTACGGCGCGACCAAGCTGTGCGCCGAGAAGCTCTTCGTGCAGAGCAACGCGTACTCGGGCGGCAAAACCATCTTCAGCTGCGTGCGCTACGGCAACGTGGTCGCCAGCCGCGGGAGCGTGGTCCCGTTGTTTGAGGAACAGAAGAAGACCGGGACGATCACCCTGACCGACGAGCGCATGACGCGCTTCTGGCTGACGCTCGACCACGGCGTGGGTTTCGTGCTGCACTGCATGGATGTGATGAAGGGCGGCGAGATCTTCGTCCCCAAGATCCCGAGCGCCAAGCTCACCGACCTGGCTGAGGCCATCGCCCCGGGTACCAAGCGCCTGATGACCGGGATCCGCGCGGGCGAGAAGCTGCATGAGTGCTTGCTCTCCGAAGATGAGGCGCGCCACACGGTGGAGATGAAGGACATGTTTGTGATCGAGCCGGAGACGGCCTCGTGGGGGTACAAGCATCTCGAGGGCCCGCAGCCTAAGGACAACTGGCGCTATAGCAGTGAGACGAACACGGTGTGGCTGACGCCACCGCAGCTGCAGGAGCTGCTGAAAACCGCTGCGTAAAGCCCCGAATAGTGATAGTCTGGGCGCATGACCCTGGCGCTCAACGGAGGCACTCCCGTCCGCGACTCGCTTTTGCCGTACGGTCGGCAGACGGTGACCGATGCGGATGTTGCCGCGGTGACGGAGGTGCTCACGTCCGATTGGCTGACGACGGGCCCGGCGGTGCCGGCATTTGAGGAGGCGTTCGCGTCGTTCGTGCATACGAAACACGCGGTCGCGGTGAACAGCGGCACGGCCGCACTGCACGCCGCGTACGCAGCAGTCGGTATTACAAAAGGAGATGAAGTGATCGTCCCCGCGATGACGTTTGCAGCCACCGCCAACGCCGTCGCGTACCTGGGCGGCACGCCGGTGTTTGTCGATATTGATCCCGAGACGCTCCAGATTGATCCTGCGAGCGTGGAGAAGATGATGACGAAGAAGACGAAAGCGTTCGTCTCGGTCGATTACGCCGGGCAGCCATGTGACTACGTGACGCTGAAGGCCATCGCGAAGAAGCACGGCATTCCACTCGTCTCGGATGCGTGCCATGCGCTCGGTGCGACGATGGGAAAGGACCACGTGGGGTCGCTCGCCGACCTGTCGACCTTCAGCTTCCATCCGGTGAAGCCGCTCGCGACCGGCGAGGGCGGCATGATCACAACGGATAATCCTGAGTGGGCGGAGAGGATGCGGCACTTCCGCAACCACGGCATCACGACCGATCACCGGCAACGGCAGGAGAAAGGCTCGTGGTTCTACGAGATGCAGGAGCTCGGCTTCAACTATCGTCTCTCCGACATCCACTGCGCACTGGGCTTGAGCCAGCTGAAGAGCCTTGCGGCAGCGACCAAACGACGCCAGGAGATCGCCGCGATCTACGACAAGGCGTTTGCGGGGATTGCGGGCCTCACACCACTCGCTAAGCGCCATGGCACAACCCACGCCTACCACCTCTACGTGATCCAGTTGAACTTGGACCAGCTCAAAGCCGACCGGAATGCGATCTTCCAGGCGTTGCGGGCCGAGAACATCGGTGTGAACGTCCACTACATCCCCGTGCACTTTCATCCGTGGTACCGAAAGACGTTTGGGACAAAGGAAGGCATGTGCCCGATCGCGGAGAAAGCCTTCACGCGCATCCTCTCGCTCCCGATCTTCGGCGCGATGACGGACAAGGATGCAAAGGACGTCGTCACCGCCTTCGATAAAGTCCTCTCCCACTACGCCCGATGAAGATCGTCGCCATCATCCAGGCACGCATGAGTTCCCGTCGGCTCCCGGGGAAGATTTTGGAAGACATCGTCGGCAGTCCCCTCCTCGCACACGTCGTCCGTCGTGCCGAAGCCGCAAAAGTCTTTGATGCTGTGATTATCGCAACATCAACAGATGCCACAGATGATCCCGTGGAGAAGTTCTGCGCATCACAGAAAATCACGTGCTTCCGCGGCGACCTCAATGATGTATTGAATCGATATGTGAGTGCTGCAGCGGCGTTCAGGGCGGATGTGATCGTCCGGCACACCGCAGATTGCCCCCTCCTGGACCCTGCAGTCATCAAAAAAGTCGTCCAGAGTTTTGATCCGAACACCCTCGATTACGCGAGCAATGTGATGCCGAGGACGTACCCCAAAGGACTCGATACCGAAGTGTTCTCTGTCGCCGCGTTGAAGAAAGTGAACGAACTCGCGACGCTCCCAGCAGACCGCGAGCACGTGACGCTCTACATCCGCAATCACCCCGACGTCTTCCGCATCGGCAGCGTCACGCAGGAACGCGACCTCTCGGCGTTGCGATGGACGGTGGATGAGCCCGCAGACCTGGAATTCGTCCGCGCAGTCTACAAAGAGCTGGGTGATGGCATGTTTGGTCAACGTGAGATTCTCGATCTCCTCGAGCAAAAACCTGAACTCTCCAAAATCAACTCCCACATCCCTAATCCCTAATGACTTTTCTCTTCCGTACCGACGCGAGCACAGCAATCGGCACGGGGCACGTAATGCGCTGTCTGGCGCTGGCGCAGGCAATGCAGGACAGCGGCGCCGATGCGGTGTTCCTCTCCTCAACACTCACGCCGGCATTGGAGAAGCGCCTGCAGACGGAACATATGCGCACGATGACGCTCACGGCCCCTCCCTATGGAACAGAAGATGCAAAGGAAACTGCAGAGCAGGCAAAAAAACTGGGCGCGGCATGGGTAGCAATGGATGGCTACAGTTTTAAGCCATCGTATGCAGACGATCTGAAGAGTCATGGGCTCCATGTTCTACAATTTGATGACGGCATTCCGCTCCTGCGGCGTGAATATCGGCAATGGCAATCATGGACGAGGGAAATCCGCCCCAAAGCCCGCCACATCCTCATCACTCTCGGAGGTTCAGACCCGAAGAATGTCACGAGCAAGATTCTGGAAGCCGTGAATGCAATTTCCTCTTCGCTCAAGATCAGCGTCGTCGTCGGCGGGAGCAATTCACATGCAGCAGAGATAGAAAAAACAGCAAAAGCATCGCCGCACGAGGTCACAATTTTCAAGAACGTCTCCGATATGGCATCGCTGATCGCAGAGGCGGACATCGGCATTACCAACGGTGGCACGACAGCATACGAACTTGCCTTTCTACAGCTCCCGATGATTATTGCCGTCTTGGCAGAGAACCAACGCCCGGTTGCCGCGGCGCTGACGAAGGCGGGATGCGCCGAGGAATGGACCGGCACTGCATCTCTTGAGAAATTGCTGTCTGATGCAAAGAAACGAGCATTGATGGCCCATACAGGACGCGTGTGCGTGGATGGCGACGGCACTGATCGCATCATGATGCGCCTGCTCGATCACAGACTTCGCCTGCGCCCAGTGCGTGACGAAGATTCGGAGTTGATTCTGCGTCTCGCGAACGATCCGGAGACGCGCTCGGCTTCATTTTCGACTGCACCGATTACACCGGAGGAGCATCGCGCGTGGTTTACAAAGAAACTTCAGGAGAAAACCACCACGTTCCTCCTTGCGATTGATGCTGAAGACCAGCCCGTGGGCTCCATCCGCTTTGAAGAGAAACCAGAGGTCACGCTTTCATTTTCACTGGCTCCCGAACACCGCGGTAAAGGCCTCGGTACCGAGCTTGTACGGCTTGGAACAGAGAAGTATCTGAGAGCTCACCCCAAAGGCATCGTCCACGCATGGGTGAAATCAGCCAATGATGGATCTGCCTCGATATTCCGGAAAATCGGCTTCCAGGAGCTTTCTCCGGAGGGCGACGTGCTCCATTTCTCGGTGGATTCCTCTAGAATTCCCTCGTGAGCGAGATCGTCATCAACGGCAGGAAGGTCGGGCCAAGGCACCCCGTGTACATCATCGCGGAGATGTCGGCGAACCATGGGCAGGACAAGGCACGGGCCATCGAGATCATCCACGCGATGAAGGAGGCGGGCGCCGATGCGGTGAAGATCCAGACCTACACGCCGGACACGATCACCATCAATTGCTCAAACAAGTACTTCACTGACTGCCTGAAGGGCACGCTCTGGGAAGGCAAGACCCTCTACGAACTCTACGGCGATGCATTCACGCCATGGGAGTGGCAGCCGGAGCTGCAGGAGACAGCTCAAAGCCTGGGAATGGATTTCTTCTCGTCACCGTTCGATGTGACCGCCGTCGACTTTCTGGAAAAGATGGATGTGCCCGCTTACAAGGTCGCCTCGTTTGAGATCGTGCACTTCCCACTCATTCGCCGCATCGCCGCGACGGGCAAACCCATCATCCTCTCGACCGGAATGGCGACGGAGAAGGAAATTACCGAGGCAATCAATGCGGCAAAGGGTTCTCGTGGGATCGCGCTGCTCAAGTGCACGAGCGCGTACCCGGCCAAGATCGAGGATGCCAACCTTCGGACGATCCCCGCGATGGCGGAGAAGTTTTCTGTGCCCGTGGGCCTCTCGGACCACACGCCGGGGAGCGCGGTGCCTGTGACGGCGGTGACCGTGGGCGCGTGCATCATCGAAAAGCACTTCGTCCTCGACCGCAAACGTGACAAAGGACCTGATAGCAAATTCTCGATGGAGCCGCACGAATTTAAAGCGATGGTCGACGCCGTCCGCGCGGCGGAAAAAGATCCCACATCGGCACCGATCGACGAGAAAGCCCTCGGTTCCGTCCACTTCGGCCCGACGGAGGGCGACAAGAAAAGCCTCGCCTTCCGCCCATCGATCTTCGTCACGAAAGACATGCAGAAGGGCGACACCTTCACGCCCGAAAACACCCGCATCATCCGCCCCGGCTACGGCGAGCCGCCCGGAGATTGGGATCAGGTAATGGGACGACGGACGGCACTGCCCATCGAACGGGGTACGCCGGTCACATGGGAATTGCTCAAGACCCAAACCACCCACTGAGTTCCTTCTGGATCACCTCACTGTGCGCCCTGCTGTGGTTTTCCGTCTTGAGCAATGAGACATCGACGTGTTCCGGGTCGAGCACACCGTGGATCCGGGTGTCCTCCATGGCTTTCAGGAAGAGCCGGCACTCGGTGAGCGTGGGTTTCTTGCCTTCGGTGAAGATCGCACGCACGGCGTTCGTGCAGTCCTCCAGGGAATGGATCTTGTGGACGCCGGGGGCATCTTGATAGAAGCGATGGCCAAACAGGAAGACGGGCTTGCCGCGGAAGAGTGCCTCGCCACCCGCAGTCCCCGTCGCCGTGGCAACGGCAGCGCAGTGTTCCCGCAGCGCGAAGGTACTGGCCGAGCGCGAGATCAGACGGACCTTGGGGAGTTCGAGGAAATCTTTGTACTCATCGATGGAGCGCACGGTCCACGCGCTCTCCCATGGATGCTCTTTCACGTAGATGAGCACGTCATCGGGCAACGTGGCATTGAGCATGTGTGCCATCAGCACCTGGTCGACGAACGCGCCTGCGAGCGGCGTCGTCGCGATCTCGGGCTGGAAGTGCAGCGGCAGGTAGACATACTTCTTGGTGACGTCGGGCTCCACCGCGTGCGCATCGTAGAAGCGGTTGCGCCCGCGCATGACCACGTTTCGGTTGAGCGTCCCCGCCGCACGCTTCCACCCGGCTGGGGTGCAGTACTGGGCGATGTAGCCGACGAAGGCGGTCGGCGCGTTCTTGGCGGTACGCTTGAGGGAATTCCAGTACGGGATCCATTGGTTGTAGTACGCGGGTGGGCGTGAACCTTCGACGGCTGTGAGCGCCGTGTAGCGTTCTTCGTAGGGAGCGCTGAGCGGAACCTTCATGGGATCGGTGACCCCTGCGAACTCCTTCACAAGTTCTTGATAGCGTGCGCCGATCTGCGGCGGGCCGACTTCCCAGTCATGTTCGAGGAACGAAGTGTCGCGCACAAAGCTCGCGCACTCGAAGAAGAGCACCTTGATGCCCTTTAGTTTGCATAGCTCGTAGATGACGACGTCCGGGATCTCGTGTGGCGTCCACGCGGAGACGTAGAGGTTGATGCGGTTGCGGTCCAAGTAATCGTTCCAGAAGCGCAGGTGACGGAGGTACCAGCGTTTGCGCTGTTGGTACGAGAATTCGCGCTTCCATTCCAGGCGCCAGACGAGCGCCATGAAGATGCACTCGCACTCGCGCATGGATTCCACCAGCCCTTCATCGAGCGGCGCGAGGGATCCCCAGTCGACGCCCGCGTACTCGCAGCTGCGGATCTTACTGGAGACGAACCACTCTTGCCGCTCCCGCGGGATTGCGGTGAAGTACTTGGGGTCGACGCCCTTGGAGACGATCGCGGCGAACTCGAACGGGCGAACGCGCAGCACCTCATCCATCGCGTTGTACGCGAAGTCACAGAAAAACCGGCCGACAATTGCACGGATGGGGGTGGCGGTTGCCATAGGTACAGTGTCTAGAATTTTTGCTCTTCCCACAACTGGAAGAACGGCCCTTTTCGCTCCAGGAGCTGCTGCAGTGTCCCCTCCTCCGCGGCTTTCCCGTCGACCAGGACGACGATCTTATCGGCGTGTTTGATCGTACTCAGGCGGTGCGCGATCACGATGGAGGTGCGCCCCGCCACCGCCTCGTCGATGGCCTCCTGGATGAGCTTCTCGGTCTGGCTGTCGAGCGAGCTGGTGGCTTCGTCGAGGATCAGGATCTCGGCGCCCTTAAGGAGCGCACGGGCGATGGACACACGCTGCTTCTCGCCGCCGCTAAGTTTGACGCCGCGGTCGCCGATGAGCGTGTCGAGGCCCTGCGGCAACAGCGCGACGTAGTCGGCCAGGCGCGAGCGCCGCACGACATCCTGCAGCTGCTGCTCACTGACGTTCTGGAGGCCGTACGTGATGTTGTTTCGGAGTGAATCGTGGAGCAGGAGCGTCTCCTGGCTGACGACCGCAGTGTGTGCGAGGTAGGAATCGAGCGTGAATGAGCGGATATCCTTGCCGTCGATGAATACGGTCCCCGGCGGGCAGTCGTAGTACCGCATCAGCAGGCTGATGAGCGTGCTCTTGCCAGAGCCGGTGGGCCCGACGATCGCGGTCATCTGCCCCTTCTTGATCGTAAAGGAGATATCCTTGAGGACGTCGCGGTCGGTGTAGGAGAACGTGAGGTGTTTGCACTCGATAGCATCGCTTATGCTGGCGAACGGTTCACTCCCGCCCTTCACGAAGAACTTTCCGTCCTCATTGAAGATGCTGAGCACCGCGTCGAGCGGGCCTGCGACTGCGGCGAGTGATCCGCGGTACCCCGAGAGCGTGCCGAACTTGCTGGTGGCGTTCACGACGATGTAGAAGTAGACAATGAGTGCAGGAGCGGAGGCGATCTGGTCGCGGCCAAGACCGTAGAGCGCGCCCATGAAGATGGATGCAGCCACGAGGACGGTGACGATCTCCTGCAGCGGCAGGATCACGGATTGCAGCATGTTGACGCGGAAATCGAGCTTCGCCTTCTCGTCGCTGATGCTGGTGTAGCGGTCCTGTTCCAGACGCTCCGTGCGGTACGCCTTCACGAGCGGCATCGTGGAGAGAATCTCGACCGACTTCTTGTTGAGGTCGGCGCCACGCTCGGCGATGGAGTGAGAGACATTCTTGATGCGGACGATGAGCGTGCGGATGATGATGTGCAGGAGGAAGAAGAGCGGGATTGCGATGAGCGTCAGCTTCCACGAGATCGCGATCATCACGCTCAGGTACACGACGAGCGCGAACACGGAGTTAATGAGGCGGTCGGCGGTGGCCAGCGGCATCAGCGCCTGCTGGCTGAACTCGAACAGCAGCGTGCTGTGGTGCCCCACGTTCGTGGTATCGAAGAAGAGCTTCCCAAAGCTGAGGTACTTGGTGAAGAGTGCCTTCCGGAGATGATGGAGGACGCGCTGGTAGAAATACCCCATGCTGATGATGGAGAGAAAGCGGGTGACGTTCTTGAGGATGTACATCACGATGAACCCCAACATAAGGATCGCAAAGATCAGGCGGTCGTTCTTGAGCACGGGCTCCGGCAGCATGTGCATGATCGGCCCGATCACCGGCGCCTCGGTGACGAAGGCGAAGCTCTTTGTGAGGAACCCGTTGAGGATGGGGACGAGCAACCCCATGCCCACGCCTTCAAAGGTCGCCGCGAGGACTGAGAGCAGCAGCGGGACCAGGATGTGGATCGGCCGCACATGGATCTTCCCCAGGAGAATGAGAATCTTCCCGATGTTCGAGCGCGGCTTTGCGGGCATTTTCGTTCCCGGAGACGGTACCCCAAATACGAGACTTTCGCAAGCCGAAGCGCTCTACTAGCTATTTAGACATCTCAGTCTGGGGCAGGCATTCCTGCCTACCCATCCAGCGGGCAAGTATGCCCGCTCTCAAGAATTTATATGATCTCCTGATACACTGGCGCCCGTATGGTCAGTGCCCGATCGTCGGTATGGCTGCTCCTTCTCGTGCTGGTCGGCGCGGGAATCCTGCGCGGCTTCTCCGTGAGCTGGAACATCGTGCCGCACAGCGACATCGAAATGGACGCGTCCGCGGCGGCGAGCTTCGCGCGTGACGGACGTCTGCTCAAGTCCGATACCGCGACGACGATGGAGGTGCCGGCCGACCTCTACTTGGCACAGCACCCGCCGGTCATGCCGATCCTCGCCGGTGCACTGACAGTGGCACGCGGTGCGCCTGCGCAGTATGACAACGCGTATTTCTCCCTTCGTCTCGTCTCGATGGCGAGTGGCCTCTTGCTCATCCTGCTGGGGTTCTTGGTCGGATCGCGGCTGCTGGGGCACAGTGCCGGGCTGATGATCGCCCTCTGGATGGCGCTCTCCTACCTCCTTATAGATTTCTCCGGCAACGGCGCGCTGTACTCGCTGCAGGCCGCCTTCTATCTCCTCTGGGTCCTCGCGACGTTCCTGGAACATCCGCGGATGAAGGCCTGCGCGATGGGCCTCGCGGTGGCCCTCGCGTACCTGACGAACTTCCAGTCGATCGTACTGCTGCCCGCATCCGTGTGCCTGCTGCTCCTGCAGGGGAAGACGTGGAAGATGCGGTGCGAACAGATCGCACTGTTCTTCCTGGTCGCAGCCGTGGGTGCGTCGCCCTGGCTGATCCGGAACCAGATCATTTTCGGCGACGCCTTCCGCAGCCACCATGTGAACAACGGCTACGTCCTGATGAAGGCCGGGCTGGGAGGCGACCACGTCGTCACCATCTTCGACTGGATCGACATCGTCATCGGCATGCTGCGCGTCTGGATCCCGAACAACCTCTTCTACGTCGCGCGGAAGCTCTTCATCCTTGCCCCCATCGCCTTCGTCTTCTTCTCCTTCGCGTGGATCGACTACCTCTTCTCATGGAAACGCTTCACGAAGATGTCTCCCATCCTACTGCTCTTCGTCTGCCACCTGCTGATCTCGGTCGCGTGGCCGATCACGAAGTTCCGGTTCTTCGTGCCGATGCTCCCGCTCGTCTTCCTCATCGCAATGGAGCAGTTGCTGAGCCTCCCCGTGAAGAGGGAGCAGAAACTGGCATGGGTCGGTGCCATCACCTGCTCGATCGCCATCCTCTCCGCGCTCACATGGAACTCGATCGCCACACACACCTACTACTTTGACGGCGCACTGACAACCGACCCCTTCAGCGGGTTCCAAGAGCGCGACTTCATGAGGACAAAAGGCCTTCTCCCCTCCTTCTGATGTGCCATCTGTCTCCCCAACGGCAAACACTGCTGAAGCGTGCGCTGCAGGCCGTCATGGTTGGGATCCTGATCTTTGTGTTTGTGAACGGGGTGTTGATGCGAATTACACCTTAGCGCACGTCTTCGACGTGCGTATCGCAGGCATCACCGCAGGTCGAAGACCTGCTGCTAGGAAAACTAGTTTGTGAACGGGGTGTTGATGCGCATCACGCCTTAGCGCACGTCTTCGACGTGCGGCTAGGAAAACTAGGCGATCAATTGCCCGTACAACCTCATCAAACACTGCGCGGATGCTGAGAGCGGATACAGGCGCGTGACCGCTTCGCGATAGCGCTTTCCTTCCGCCGCGCGCATAGCAGGTGGCAGCGCGAGGAAGCGGCACACACGGTTCACGAGTTCTTGCGTGTCCCGGAGTGGCGCGACAAAGCCGGGATCGATCGGTGAGAGCACATCGCGCACCGCACCCGCATCGAACGCGAAGGCGGGGCGTCCGCACGCGAGTGCTTCGATCAGCGATAACCCAAAGCCTTCGTAGAGTGAGGTCGAGAGGAGCGTCGCCGACCGCTGCATGATCGAGACAAGCTGATCTTCTTCCACCGTCCCAAAGGCCGTGACGCCCGGGATGCCTTTGAGGATGGCATTCTGCTGCGCTGACCTGCGGCCGACATCGGCAATCTTCATCCCCTTCTTGGAGAGCAGCCGGTAGGCATCGACCAGATAGCGGAACCCCTTCCGTGGATGCACGAACGATCCGACTGCGGTCACATCGAACTCTGAGTTGCCCAGGTCACCGGGTGTGAAGATGTCCGGGTTCACCCCGTTCGGGACGATGTGGATGGAGAAGACATCGCACGCGTAGTCGCGCGCGATCCGCTGGGCACTGGTGTTGGACACGGTCGCGATGCACCGGACGCCGCGGCACATGCGTGCCTGGAAGCGCGTGAGCAACGCGTACTTCATCCGCCAACGCAGCTTCTCGAATCCGGATGACTCCTCCAGCGCGACCGCGCGGTCGGCAGAGACCGGGTGGTGGATCAGGAACAACACCGGGACGCCGGACTCTTTGAGGCGCAGGAGCGCGGGGCCCATCGTCTGGTTGATGTGGATAGCATCGAACTGTTTCCAGAACGCGTGGTGCGGCGGGTAGCGGTGCATGACCGCGCGTGCGAACATCCAGTCGGCGCAGCCGTAGTAGTAGGGCCCGATGCGCGCGTTGAGCGTCTCGACAGTGACGTTCTTCGGCAGGTCGGGACTCTTCGGCTTCGTGCGGCTGGTGAGGATCGTGAACTGCACGTCCGGCAACGCGGCCAGGAGCGGCAGATGGTTGCCGCCCTTAAAGGCATCGAGGACCGGCGTGAGGAGACAGACGCGCATGTACGCGGTAGATTACCCCCGATGAGCAGGTCCCGCACCGCCCTCTACGGCAACCTCCTCCTGGTCTTCGGGAGCGTTCTCGTGACGTTGGTGGTCGCAGAGGTTGCACTACGCCTGCTCGGCGTCAGCTATCCCTATTGGTCGCGGGTCGACCCCCTGACGGGCTTTTCTCCACGCCCGGGCATCTCCGGCATCGTGCACGATGAAGGGGCGGCATTTGTGAGCATCAACAGTGCCGGCTTCCGCGACCGTGAGCACACGGTCGAAAAACCGTCGGACACCATCCGTGTCGCAGTGCTGGGTGACTCGTATACCGAAGGGAAGCAGGTGGAAATGGACGAGACGTTCTGGTCGGTGGCCGAGCGGGAGCTGGCCGCGTGTCCGGCGCGAGGAAAAGCGCGGGTGGAATTCCTGAACTTCGGCGTGTCGGGATACGGGACGGCACAAGAGTGGCTGTTGCTCGAACGAATATGGCCGTACCAACCAGATGTGGTCGTTGTCGCCTTCACAGCGGGGAACGATGTGATCAACAACTCGCGCGAGATCGAGGGCGGCGACAACAAGCCGTACGTGGAGGACGTGGATGGCGTGCTGACGCCGGACTTCTCCTTTCGCGCGAAGCCGTTCTTCCAAAAACAGACGTCGCTGACATCATGGATCGCCCTTGCAGTCATCGACCACTCGCGCGTGGCACAGCTCGTCGCGCAAGTCCTCCGCGTCGCGCGCAGGAAACAGGCAGTGCAGACCGCCGCAACCGCGGAGACGGCATCGGGCGCAGTGCTGCGCGAATTCGGGCTGGACCGCGACATCTATACCGCACCGAAGACCGCCGCATACGCACGCGCGTGGCGTCTCACCGAACTGCTGTTGCAGGGCATCGCCGCGCAAGCGCGCACCCACAAGAGCGGCATCGTGGTGATGACCGTGCCAATCAGCATCCAGACGCACCCCGATCCTGCGGTGCGCGATGCCGCACGGCGGAAACTGAAGGTGCCGAACCTCTTCTATGCCGAGAACAGGGTGATCGCCGCGGGCAAGCGCGGGAACTATCCCGTGCTCGCGCTCGGCAGGCCCATGCAGAGGGACGCGCAGGCTCAGAAGACCTTCTTCAACGGCGCACCCGGCATGGCCCCCGGAAGCGGCCACTGGAATGCCAAAGGGCACGGGGAAGCGGGTCGTTTGCTCTCGCAGTTCCTCTGTTCAAAAGGAATCATTCATTAACCAGAGAGCAGGCTGTCATCCTGAGCGGAGCGAAGGACGGCCTGCGCGATCACGCGCGCCGAACGCGCGCTCCTAATAGCTAAAAATGACTGCCCCCAAATTGCCCATGCTATACTCCAGCCGTGAGTAAGATCGCGATCTTCCGGGAACTGTGGCTCTTCATGCGGATGCGGAAGAAATTCTGGATGCTGCCGCTGATCCTGCTGATCATCCTGCTCGGTTTACTCCTCTTGTTCGCCCAGACGTCGCCGCTGGCACCGTTCATCTACACGATAATTTAGCGATGTATCTCCCCCCACCCTTCTCCTGGCTCTACGACGCCTGGATGGCATTCAGCAAGCTGCTCGGAATGGTGATGAGTAAGATCATCCTAACGGTTCTCTGGATCGTGGGATTCGGCATCTACGGGATCATCCACAAGATCGTGGGGCTCTTCGTAAAGAAAGCGGAGGCGCCGGGGACGTATTGGATTGACGTGAAACCGACGGAACCCGGAGATTTGCATCGTCAATTTTGATTACCATCTAACCATCTAACCATTTAACAATTCTCGGATGCCTATCCAACCTCCTCATCGACCGGGTGACAAACCCATCACTATCCTCGGCATTTCCTGTTATTACCACGATAGTGCCGCGTGCTTGGTGCGCGGAGGCGAGGTCGTCTTTGCAGCGCACGAGGAACGCTACACGCGCAAGAAGCACGACGAGGCCTTGCCGAAGAACGCGATTGAGCACGCCTTGAAGTACGCGGGCATCACGATCGATGATGTCGACGCCATCGTCTTCTACGAAAAGCCGCTCCTGAAGTTCTTCGACCGCATCATCCCCACCTACATCACCCAGTGGCCGCTGGGGTTCCTGACGTACCACCGCGCGATGCACGAGTGGATGCAGAAGAAGCTCTGGATCCCGCAGAACCTGAAAAAAGAATTGAAATATAAGGGCCCTGTCCTCTTCACCAGCCACCACGAATCGCACGCGGCCTCCGCGTACTACGCTTCCGGTTTCCCCGACGCCGCGGTGGTCACCGTCGACGGCGTGGGTGAGTGGGCGACGACGACGATCGGGCGCGGGAAAGGAACGGAATTGAATATCGTGCAGGAACTCCACTTCCCGCACTCGCTCGGACTCCTCTATTCCGCCATCACGTACTACATCGGCTTCAAGGTGAACAGCGCGGAGTACAAAGTGATGGGTCTCGCGCCGTATGGGGAGCCGAAATACATGAAGGAGATGCGCGAACTGATTGAGGTACGCGAGGACGGGAGTTTCCGGATGAACATGAAGTACTTTAACTACGAAGTCGGACTGCGGATGACAGGACGCGCGATCGAGCAGCTCTTCGGCCAGCCGACGAGGAGGCAGGAGGCCCCACTCACGCAGTTCCACAAGGATGTCGCACGGTCGCTGCAGGAAATCACGGAGGAAATCATGCTGAAGGTCTGCACGCACGCCAAGAAACTCTGTCCGAGTGACAACCTCTGTCTTGCAGGCGGCGTCGCACTCAACTGCGTGGCGAACGGGAAGGTCCTCCGCGCGGGGATCTTCAAGAATATCTTCATCCAGCCCGCGGCCGGGGACGCCGGAGGGGCATTGGGCGCGGCACTCGCGGCGTGGCACAAGGAATACGGCGGTGAGCGCCTGCCAAAGATGGAACATGTGTATCTGGGGAACGCCTACACGCAGGACGAGATCGAGGCGTACCTGAACGCGCAGGGGTTGCCGTACGAAAAGCTTGGTGACGCGGAGCTGATCGAGACGACCGCAGGGCTTCTGCAAGGCACCAATGTGGTCGGCTGGTTCCAGGGGCGCATGGAGTACGGCCCGCGCTCGCTTGGGAACCGCTCGATCCTCGCGGACGCGCGCAACAAGGAGAACTGGCAGAAGGTGAACCTGAAAATTAAGTTCCGCGAGAGTTTCCGCCCTTTCGCACCGACAGTGTTGGAGGAAAAAGTCTCCGAGTGGTTCGATTTGGATCGAGAGAGTCCCTACATGCTCCTCGTCGCCGACACTCGCCCGGACAAACGCGAGCTGATCCCCGCCGTGACGCACGTGGACGGCAGCGCGCGCATCCAAACCATCCGCCGCGACCAGAACCCGCGCTACTACGACCTCATCAAGGCGTTCGAGCAGAAGACGGGGTGCCCCGTGATCATCAACACCTCCTTCAATGTTCGCGGCGAGCCCATCGTCGAATCGCCCAAAGATGCCGTGAACTGCTTCCTCCATACGCACATGGATATCCTGGTGATGGGGAACTGCCTGCTCCGCAAAGAGAAGATGCCGGAGAGCGTAAAGAGGGATACGGAGGCCTATCTAAAGCAGTTCCAATTGGATTAGACACGGCCTAGACTCCGTTCATGGAACCCCTTGGATTTCTGGCAGGAACTCTTGTCGCCGTATCTCTTCTTCCACAGGTCATAAAGTCGTGGAAAACACGATCAACAAAAGATATTGCCATTTCATGGACGCTATTAAATTTATTGGGTCAGATCCTGTGGGTTGGGTACGGCTTTGGCATACAAAGCTCATCACTCGTGATCATGAGTGGGATCACACTTGTGATGACCATCTCACTACTCGTTCTCAAGCTACTGCACGGATAAAAATCTCAATCCAACCGGAACCCAATCCTCCCCTTCTTCTCCGGAACCTCGGGTGTCATTAGCTGACGTATTGCTTCGAAAACTGACGTAATTTTTTCATCGTGCTTTGTCAGTTTTGCTTCCAGCGCATCAAGTTTCCGGGCGAGCTCTATGTGGGAAGCAAGGAGTGTCCGTAACCGGACAAATGCACGCACAACAAGAATACTGGCGGCAACGGCAACGGGCGTGTTGAGGATACAGGCGACCATGACAGCGCCGTGTTCGGTGAAGACGAACGGTAATTTTCGCCTGCCGCCCCTGCCAATCTTTGATGTTGCAAATTGCAACATCAAACCGGCAAATTCTTTTTCGGTTACCACGAAGGCAAAATCCGCAGGGAACCTCGCTATGTTGCGACGCACCTGCTGGTTCAACCGAGCCGTCGTTATCCCATAGATTTGAGCGAGCTCCGAATCTAGAAGTACTTTCTGCCCGCGAATATACAAAATAGATTTTTCGATTCGCTCAGAAGGGATCAACTGATGATGTCGGGATCGCGGTATCATGGGAATGAAGGAAAATGATAAAGAATGCCCGCAACCTGCCCTTTACGATATCCGCCCCAATTCTCACTTGATGTTGCAAATTGCAATATCAAGTTTTTGGCTTCTGAAAGAGTTAATTCGAACATAAAGTCTCTGGGGAACCTCGTAGAATTTCGCCGAACCTGTTGGTTAAGGCGACCTGTTGAGACTCCATATAATTCGGCTAAATCTCTATCCAACATCACTTTCTGCCCGCGAATCAGCAGAATGCGATTGCCAATGGTTTCGATAGGGACGATTGAATCTGGAGAGGACTGGAGAGTCATATGCCCTACGTTCGCGCGTATTGCTATGAACGAAAAGTGGTGGAATGAGAAATTGATTTTCTAGAATACGAGAAAATGGCTAACGTATGAGAAAGTTAGATGTTCCACACCCCTATGGAACATCCATCCGCTACCATGTCCCCCATGCGCCGCCGACAGAGTTCCCGCTCCAATCTCCTCCTGTTGCTTGCAACGGTCCTGTTCTTCTTCGGGGGGATCGAAGCGGTGCTGCGCGTGACGGGGATCGATAAGGGGAAGCCGATTTCCCCGCAGATCTACCAGAAGAGCGATGACCCCGCGCTCAGTTACGAACTGAAACCGAACCTCCGCGAGCCGGCGTTCCGCTCGACTGTTGTGACTGACCGCCGTGGGTTCCGCTCGGAAGAAATCCAGGCGGGTAAGCAGACGATTGCACTGCTGGGTGACTCGGTGACGTTCGGGTACGGGCTGGAGAATGAACAGACGCTTGCCTCGCACCTGGCCACTGGCCTCGCCAAGAAGTTCAATGTCGTCTCGGCCGCTGCGCCCGGCTACACCCTCGGGCAGGAAGCGGCGATCTACAAGGAGAAGGTCGCACAGCTCCACCCGGACACCGTCGTCCTCGTCTTCTACTGGAATGATTTGAAAGATATGGAACCCGCGGTGCTGGATGACGAAGGAAACTTGCAGTCAGCGGGCTGGGCGCCCGGGCAGCCGACGTGCCACCCGATCGAGACCGGCATCCTGGGATGGATTCCGGGCAAGTGTTGGCTGGATCTCCACAGCGCGTTCTACCGCACGATCAAAAAAGTGATCAGTGCGCGGACGGAACAGAGCAACCTGGCACAGCAGGAAACCGAATACCGAGAGAACGCGTTCGGGGACTGGGTGACGCAGGACCAGCTCCACAAGTACGGCGAAACGCTCTCCGCGTTTGTGAACACGCTCCCCAAGACGACGAAACTCCTCTTTGTGATCTGGCCCGAGAAGCAGCTGCACCTAGAGAGCGGCCAGCAGCTAAGGAAAATTGCCGAGCAGAACGAGTTCGACGTGCTGAACCTCTATGAAGTCTTCGGCAACACGCCGCAGAGCCTCTCGTGGGACACGGTCCACCCGAGTGCCGCCACGGTCGAACAGGCAGCCGGCATCATCAAGTCCGCGCTGGAGGGGTGGAAATTGCTGCCGCAGTGATCACAGGTGCCACAGGTGCCAGATCACCGGCAGGTATTTCTTGCCACGACGGAAGAGCTGACGGAAGGTCGTCCCTGTTTTTGAGTACCCAGCGCGGCGCGGTGGGGAGATGAACGGGATCTCGCAGAAGGAGTGCCCGTTCTTGATTGCGCGGTACATGAGATCCATGAAGTACTCGCCATAGTCACCATAGAGCGGTGTGAGCGACCGGAGCGTGGTGGCTTTGATCGCGATGAAGCCGCTCGTGTAGTCGTGGAAGCGGGAGTCGAGCGCCAAATGGATGAACCAGTTGATCAGGCGGCTGAGGATCACGCCAAGCGCCGATTCGTCGGCGTTGAACCAGCTGATGCCGCGCTTGTAGCTGCCGCCTTTCACGTACCGCGACGCGACGGCGATCTCGCAGCCCGATACTGCCTTCCGGATGAGGACAGCCATCGTCTCCGGAGGATGACTGAAGTCGCAGTCCATCCAGCAGATGATGTCGCCCTGCGCGAGTTCAATGCCACGGCTGATGCTCTTCTGCAATCCATGATCGCTCATGCGGGTCTCGATCCGCACAGTCGTGCCCGGGTGCGCATTGATAAAGTCCTGCACGGACTTCGACGTCCCGTCCGGCGAATTGTCATCCACCACGATGATTTCGTGCGGCACATCGACGTACTTCTGCAGCTCCTCGATCAGCGGCACGATGTTCTCGAGCTCGTTGAATGTGGGGAGCACGATGGAAGCAACCGGCTTATCCATGAATTTTCTTAAGGGAATCGCACACATACTCCAGTTGCTCCTGCGTGAGGGCAAGGCCTGAGGGAAGGTACAAGCCGCGGTCGGCAATGTGCTCGGACACGGGGAACGTGCCACCCTTGCCGAGGAGATCCCGGATGACCGGCTGGCTGGCAGAGGACGGGAAGAAGTCGCGGGTATCGATCCCTTTCTCCTTGAGCGCGACGCGCAGTGCATCGCGTGTCATGGGGAAGTCGTCGTCGATGAGGATCGAGTACATCCAATGGACATTGTGCGCGTAGGGCTTGGTGACGGGGAGCTGGATACCGGCGATGCCGGAGAGCCGCTTGCCGTACTCGGCGGCCATCCACTCCTTGTGTTTGAGGAATTCCCCGATGGACTCCAGTTGCCCCAGCCCAAGTGCGGCCTGGAGGTTCGTCATCCGGTAGTTGTACCCGACCTCCTTGTGCCAGAAGCGCCGCTCGGGGCTGTGCGCAAGGTCTTTCAGCGACCGCACCCTCTCTGCCAACGCGTCATTATCGGTCACGACCATGCCCCCCTCCCCCGTCGTGATGATCTTATTGCCATAGAAGCTGAAACAGCCGATGTCCCCCATCGCACCACACTTCTTCCCTCCGGTGGTGACCGTGCTCGACCCTTTGTAGATGGCACCGTGCGCCTCGGCCGCATCTTCGATCACGGCAAGGCCGTGCTTCTGTGCAAGAACGATCAGCGGATCCATGTCGACGCTGTGGCCGTAAATGTGCACCGGCATGATTGCCTTCGTCTTGCGCGTGATCTTCTTTTCGATCAACGCGACGTTGATGTTGTACGTGTCGGGCTCGACATCAACAAAGACCGGCGTCGCCCCTGTGTAGAGGATTGCGAACACCGATGCGATCATCGTGAAGTCCGGCACGATCACCTCGTCGCCCTCCCCAATACCAATACTGAGCAGCGCCACATGCAGCGCAGCCGTTCCGCTCGAGACGCAGGCGGCGTGTTTGACACCCAGGTATTCGGCAAACGCAGCCTCGAACTTGCCGATGTACGGCCCCGCGGAGGAGACCCACCCGGACTCGAGTGCGTCGACCACGTACTTCTTCGCGGCCTTCGTAATGACGGGTTCATTGACGGGGACTTTCATAAGGGAAGTGTACATTATGACTTGGAGAGCGGGCATACTTGCCCGCTGGCAGGCAGGTATGCCTGCCCCCCCATTTTTCAACGGAAAATCTTCCCTGCCCCATCCCCTTCGTACGGCCCCTGTTTCACCTCAATCAGCCGCGTGGGTTCCAGCATGGTGAGCGCGTGCCCTCCGCGAAAGAAGAGGAGGAAGTCGCCTGCTGTGATCTCTTGTTCATGTAACTTGCCCCATTCCTCATCGAACACCGTGACCTTCGCCTTCCCTTTTTCGAGGTA
>SICS01000002.1 GCA_009691305.1 Candidatus Peribacteria bacterium
CTTCCACGAATATGCCCAATAGGCCGTCGGGCAGAAACGCTTGTCCCTGGATAACCAGGTGGGTGACCGCATCCCGTCACCACAGTGACGGGTGATTAAGCCTCCCAATAAGACAATCAGAGAAGAAACGTTTAAGCCGCAAAACGTGCCATCGAGCTACGTGTCAAGTTACCGTGATGCACAGGCGCTGTCCAAGATTATTGCTGTTCAGAAGTGCCCAAAGTAATCCTTGTCATCCCGAGTTTTTCGCTTCGGAGAAGCGAAAGTATCGAGGGGTCATTAAGTCTCTCAACTTCTTTTCAGCCCACCAACAAGCATGTTACTATGACCTGTTTTGACCATGTCACGGTCGCCCCCGCGGTAGGTCCAGTAGGTCTGCGGATTGCACCGCGTGCAGTCGGGATGACGCTCGAAATGTTCAGGGGAAACTCCGAGTTCCAGAAATTGCGCTGTCGCAGCGCCTTGGAGATCAGCAAATTTTCCGTTGATGAATTCGGTCGAGATATTTGGAAGCTCGCGTGCCGGGTCACTGAATTCCGCACACTGTTTACAGATCGACGGTCCCGCAGCGACGAGCGTCTCTCCCGGTGCGATGCCCCACTCCCCTTTCAGCACTGTGAAGAATTCTGGAATCGCCCCCGCGATCAGCCCTCTCCATCCCACATGCAAAACGCCACAGACATTCTGCGTCGGCGCAAACATGACGAAATTCTGGCAGTCCGCCCACCGCGTGCAGAGGAGGAGATCAGGGGCATCGGTGAGCATTCCGTCTGCTTCTTGGGAGCGGTTGAGGTCCTGGGAGCGGGCTGTCATCCTGAGCCCGTCGAAGGACGGCCCGCGTACGACCACCGTCCGCTTTCCATGCGCCTGATTCAATCCCGCAGCGTCTTTCATTCCAAGAGTTTTCGCTGCAGCGGCGTCACTCCGAATGTCGTCCTCTTTTATGAAGATGCTGACGGCGATGCGGTCTGCAAAAGGCCGGAGGAAAAGAAAAGGAGATTGGATCATTAAGTATACTATAGGTGTGTATGGCGTTGAAGCAGAGCACATACTGGTCCAAGAAATATCCTGTGAAAACACAGGGGGTGCATCCGTTTGCAAAGGCAATGTTCAAACGCCTTCCGAAAAAGCCGGGCAAGCTGCTCGATTTGGGATGCGGATATGGTGACGATGCGCTGTATTTTGCACGTCGCGGATGGAACGTAACGGGTCTGGATTTTTCTGCAGAGAGCATGCGCAGGCTGCGGAAGCGACTGGAGAAGAAAAATGTTGCAGTGGTTCCGGTGCAGCATGACATCAAAAAACGCCTGCCCTTCCCCGACAATTCATTTGATGCGCTCTTCGCCCATCTATCCGTGCATTACTTTGACGATACGACGACAGAGCGGATCTTTACAGAAATGCGCCGTGTGCTGCGAAAAGGTGGGCTGCTATTTGTGAAATGTAAATCCGTCGATGATGCACTCTATGGGAAAGGAAAGCGGATAGGGTCAGATACGTATAAATCGGATCACGTCCGACATTTTTTCAGTGCTGACTACATGCGGGAAAAACTTCGTCACTGTGAAATAAAAAATATCCGCAAATCTTCAGGGATCTACGACACCCATAAATCCGCATTCGTCGAAGCTTTCGCAAAGAAAAATTGACTATAACGTGTCCAATAGATGCGGAATTTGCCCAATCACATCGCGCGTCGTGTAGGCAAAGCCTTTCTCGTGCGCGAGGATCACGCCTGCGCGTTTGATCACCTTGCTCGCCATCACGCATGCCTCCGCCGGTTTGACGCCCTGTGCGACCAGTCCGCAGATGAGCCCGGCAAGTGCGTCTCCTGTTCCGCCAACCGTGAGCCCCGCGTTACCGCCTTTGGTACTCTTCACTTTTCCATCGGTTCCGGCCGTCTGGTCTATTTTTGCCTTGAGGTGGATCACGACGTCAGATGTTTTCGCAGCCTCGCCGATCTTCTTCGGATCAATGCCCATCCGTTCCAATTCACCCAGGTGCGGCGTCACGACAACAGTTTTTCCTTTCGCGGCAGTCAGTGTCCACGATTGTAGTGCAGTTGCATCGAGGATCATGGGGCAACGGGCAGAGGTGATGAGTTCTTGAATCAATTGTAGAGCGCCAGGCGTACGACTCAGCCCCGGACCGATGACCGCGCAGTCCACGGTCGCAAGTAATTCCAGTAGGGGCGGAAGATCTTTCGCCCCTAATTCATTATCCAGAAACGGATGGACCTGAAAATTGAGGGATTGCATTCGCGCAACTTCCTGATGAATTGCGGGGAGTGCGAGGTAGATCAGATCAACTCCGGACGCTTCTGCTGCGAGTGCGGAGAAGATAGGTGCACCGTGCTGATGCAGCGAGCCGCCGATGATGGCCACCTTTCCATTCTCGCCTTTGTGGGAATCAGAGGGTCGTTGCATGGGTGAAGTCTACGCCTCCTCCAAACGCTTTCCCTTCTATACAGCCCTATTTCTGGACGAGGCGCGTTTGTGGTGATAGAAGTATCCATCCCCATGTCCCTCGACCACCAATTGCACAATGGCGACACTCAAACGGAGCTTTCTCCTTCACGTTCACGGGAATCCAAACGTTCACGGGGATCCAACGGCCACGTCAAAAGCCCATTGGAGACATACCTCAAAGAGATCGGTGAAGCGCCTCTGCTCACAGCCGGTGAAGAAAAGGAGTTGGGCCAGAAGATCAGGGCGGGTGATACGGAAGCCCGTGAACGCATGATCCGTTCGAATCTACGCCTTGTGGTGGGCATTGCGCATGGCTTTCTCGGCAAGGGTTTGGGATTGCAAGATCTTATCCAAGAAGGCGCACCCGGGTTGATGCGTGCCGTGCAAGGGTTCGACCCCGAATTCAACACGCGCTTTTCAACATATGCCACCTACTGGATCAAGCGGTCGATACGTCAAGCAATTGCCGATAAGGCAAGAAACATCCGACTTCCTTCCTACATGCCTTCAAAGCTGGCTCGTTGGAAAAAATTGAGAGAGGAATTGAACGAGCTTTTCGGATACGAGCCGTCCTTCGACCAAATCGCCGATGAGTTTGGCCTCAAGAAGAACAGGATAAAGCAGCGGTCGCTCTTCAGGCAGGCTCTCATCAGTTCGAAGTCGACATGGCAGGATGGTGGTCCCAGCGGCGAGGCCCACATCGATGAAATGGTGCAGGATGAGAGAGAGGCAGCTGCTGAAGAGAAAATTATGGACGCCGAAAATATCGGTCTCATTTTGGAAATAATTGACCAATTGGATCCGCGCGAAGCCATGATCCTTCGCTTGCGCTACGGACTGGCTGACGAGGAACCGAAAACACTCAAAGAAATTGGCGAGTCAGTTGGCCTCACCATGGAGCGTGTCCGCCGAATTCAAAGCGAAGCGATCGGGAAAATACAAAAAAAACTCCATCTATCTCCCGATAACAACGGCCAAGCCCTACAAGCGGAAGTGCGCATCTTTGCGCCCCCAACACCGAGCATGCTCATCCACGAGCATCAGGTGCTGCTCCGGCACCGCCTCCTTATCCTGACTCAGGTGAGCAAATTTCCTGGGCCAAAAAGAAAGCTCTTCCTTCGCTCAAAGGAAGTGAATCGGCAGCAATATTCACACCTGCAGTATTGCCGTGAGGCGATGAAGACCCTCTTGGAACCTGACCTGATGCAAAAATGGGAATTTGTTCTGGGGGTGTTACAGAATGTCCAGAGCATAGCCACAGACAAGATAAATATCTGCCTGCAGGGGCATGACATGAGCAAACAAAATTTTAATAAATACATGCTACGGATGGAGAACATCTCCTTTGCACACACCGTTGGAAAAATATCGGAGAAAGATCCGGCGAGGGCGTTCAAGGAAGTAGATTTTCTACAAAGTACAAAGCAGCCTAAGCGCGAGTGAAACGTTTGAATGCACCCGATACTTCAGCGGCGATGCGCTCCCGGAACCGCTCCGCCGAAAACTGTTTGGCATGTTCACGGATTCCGGTGGGGTCAAACTGTATGGTTGAGGACTTCTGCAGCGCCTGGATGAGCGACGGCACGGTCTGCTCGGCGAAGAAGAGGCCGGTCTTGCCGTCGATAACTGTATCAAGCGTCCCGCCTTTGCCGTACGCAATCACGGGGGTGCCGCAAGCCTGCGCTTCTACCGGCACGAGACCGGCGTCCTCGTGCGTCGGGAAGAGGACGGCGCTGGCGGAGGCGTAGAGCAGGGGGAGTTCTTCATCCGTCACGCGTCCGCGGAAGGTCACGGTCGGGCCGGCCATCGCTTTCAATCTCCGCTCCTCCTGGCCTTTGCCGACGATCACGAGTGGCAACCGGAGCTCATTGGCGGCCGAGACCACGAGGTCGAACCGCTTGTACGGCACCAGCCGTCCCACGGCGAGCAGGGATGACCGCTGCTTCGCGTCGACGAGCGCAGGCTTGAAGAAGCGGTCCTGCACCGGCGGCGGGATCACCGTTGATGTCCTCCCGTAGATGCGTTCGATGCGCCCCGCCGTCTCGCTCGAGTTCGCGATGAACGCGTCCACGCGCCTCGCCGTCGAGAGGTCCCACCGACGCAGGCGCATCAGTTCGCGCTTTACACGACGGCGCAGGATGTGCGGCACGTGGAAGTCATCCAGGTACTGGTTTTCCATCTCCCACGCGTAGCGCATCGGCGTGTGGCAGTAGCAGACGTGCACTGCGTTGCTCGGCGGGATGATCCCCTTCCCCACTGCATGGGATGAACTCACGATCACATCGAAGCCGTGGAAATCGATCCCCTCTATCGCGCGTGGCATGAGTGGCAGCAGCACCTGGTGCCGTCGAATCATTCGGTAGAAGCGTTGCAGTGGCGTCACGTGGATCAACCGGTCATCGAACAGTCCCGGCAGCTGCGGCTTCGCCACCGTTGTAAAGATGGGGCTCTCGGGCCAAAGCTGGTGCAGCTCCGCAAGCGCGCGCTCGGCTCCGCCTGCGGTCGTCAGCCAATCTGCAACGAGAGCCAATTTCACAATACAAGTATAGGGGAGCGGGCATACCTGCCCGCTGGGCAGGCAAGTATGCCTGCCCCCAGGAAACAATGCCTGCGCATATTTCCGTCGAGGCATTAGAATGCCCTCCGTGCTTAAACGTCTCACTCGCCCCCTCCCCCGCCAATTCAACCGCCCCGTCACCCAGGGGACGCGGATGTTCGTCGAGCGGCGGCATAAGCGCGATCGCCAGCATTCCCGAGAGCGGTCACGCCGATGGGTCCGCCGGTGGAGGACGTTCCTGGTCGAACGGCTCGCTGCCTCCCGCCGCTGGTTCAAATACCTGCTCGCGCTCGCTGCCGTGCTTGTCGTGTGCCTCTTCCTCTTTTCACCGCTGCTCCAAATCCGCGAAGTCCGTGTCGTTCGTACCGAAGGCCGCGTAGACCTGCAGAAGGTGCTCGAGACGCTCTCGCCCCTCTATGGCCAGCACCTGCTGTTCCTCTCCACCCGCGACGTCACCGCGCGCGTGCGCCAGGTGGTGCCCGATGCGGTGAGCGTGAGTGTCACGAAGCAGTACCCGTCACAGGTATCGGTGCGCATCATGCTCGCGCCACTCGTCGCGCATGTGCGCATCGCAGCCGACGAAACATTACTCGCGTCGGGCAGTGGGTCGGTGGTGTCGTCCGGCGCGTCGGGTTCTGTCGTCATCAAAGCGGACAGCGAGTACCTCACCGGCAACGGCCTCCTCGTCTCCGCCGACCGCCCGCCGACGGCGGAACCACTGCCCACCATCCGCGTCGTCGACTGGAGCGTGCGGCCCGTGCCTGGCACCGTGATCCTCCCCCCCGAATTTTTTGACCGGCTTCGCCGCGCCGAGAATGCGCTGACGCTGGAGTTCGGCCAACAGGTTGGCCTGCGCACCGTGTACCTTCGCGCGCGCGAATTCCACCTGGATACGCCCGCGATCAGTTTTTGGTTCGACATCCGCACGCCGCTCGAAGCCCAACTGCAGCGTCTGCGCACCTTCCTCAAAGCCGTAAAATTGCCCGAAGTGAAGGAGTACATCGATCTCCGGCTGACGGGGAGGGTTGTGTACCAATAAAACTCGGCAGTTAGGAGCGCGCGTTCGGCGCGCGTGATCACGCAGGCCGAACGCCTGCTCCCAATTTCTGCTGTATCAAGGGCACTCCGACGCTGGACAACCTTTCACTTTCTGGTCTTAATCGCTGCGATCCCTGCTACCATGCGCGCCGCATGGAAAGCTTACCTCTTGTCCTGTCGGTCTTCCTGATGGGGCTGCTTCCGTTGTCGGTGGTGCCCACACCATCGCCATCGGCGGTCGCGTCGCTCTCGGTCGTCGCGCCGGCAATCATCGGCACGCAGGAATTCCCCGGCCAGCGCCTCGCCCGGTCCCTCTCCGCATCCGGCGTCGTGATCGTGGATCTCCAGAGCGGGCAGGAACTTTTCGCCCGGTACGCCGATACGCGGCGGTCGGTCGGGAGCCTCACCAAGCTCATGACGGCGGTGATCATTGCCGAGTCGCACGAGATGGATGAAGTCGTCACGGTCCCCAAAGGCATCGAGAAAACCGATGGCAGCACGATGCGCCTGCCGCCAGGTTCTCATTTCACCGTCGGCGACCTCCTCTCTGCCCTGCTCATCCCGTCGGCCAACGACGCTGCGGAGACGCTCGCTCGCTACCACAGCGGGTCGCGCGAAGCTTTCGTCAAAGAGATGAATGAGCGTGCGGCGATGCTCGGGCTCCGCAATTCCTCCTTCGCTAACCCCAGTGGCCTCGATGACACTGTGCAGTGGTCGACCCCGCGTGACATCGCCTGGCTGGCCTCGTACGCGCTGCGCAACCCCGAGCTCCGCAGCCGGATGTCCACCGCGCATGCCACCATCAAGAGTGCCGAAGGCGATATTTTCACCCTCGAGCACACGCACGCTCTTCTCGGCAAAGACAGCATGGTCATCGCCGGCAAAACCGGCACCACCATCGCCGCCAAACAGTGCCTGTTCTCGCTCGTGACCGAACACGGGCGCGAGTACGTTGTCGTCCTGCTCGGGTCGCGTGAGCGCTACGCAGACATGCGTGCAGTGCTTCGGATCTTGGTCACGCTCTTCGCTTGATTCCCATGCGGACCCCCCTCATCCACTGGCTGTCGCTACGCGTGCGCATCCTGCTCGCCCTGCTGTTTGTCGTCAGCACGTTGCTGCCGCCGTACGTTCCCGTGTCCGCGGGTGCGATCGAAGATCTGGAATTGCCGTCGCAACAGTTCCTGTTCGTGGAGGAAGGCTTCCTCATGAAGACCTCGTCGCTCGGCGAGCAGGGCTCGCGCCTGGCGTTCGGCGAGGGCATCATGCACGTGGTGAAGGAAGGAGAATCGATCGAGAAGATCGCCGCGCACTACGGCATCACCGCGCAGACGATTCGCTGGGCCAATGGCCTCATCGGCACCAACACGCTCAAGCCGGGCCAGGAACTCCTCATCCTGCCGGTAGACGGCGTCATCCACACGGTGCGCCGTGGACAGACACTCGGCCGCATCGCGCAGCTATACGACATCTCCGAGGCCGACATCGTTCGGCAAAATCGCATCCAGGGCGGCTTCATCCTGGCGGGACAACAGCTGGTCATCCCCGGCGGCAAGATGATCGGGAACACCACCATCGCGTCCGAAGGCTCGCTGCGGTTTGCCGACAGCCTGCCTACCAAAGACATCCGCCTCTCCATCAACCTTCCCAATAATGAGGGCCCGAGCATCGCCCCTATTGCGGGAGCACTCCTCTCGCAGACTCTGCTGCAGATGCCCTGCAAGGACTGTAAATTTACACAGAAGTACGGTCCCGGGCACTACGCCGTCGACCTTCAGGAGAAGGGCGGTGGGCCTATCTATGCGGCTGAAGCCGGCATCGTGATTCGCGCCGACATGGGCTGGAACGGCGGCTACGGCAACGTGATCGAAATCGACCACGGCAACGGGCTCGTAACCCTCTACGCACATAACAAGATAATCAACGTGCGTGTGGGCGATGCGGTCAGCCGTGGGCAGGGCATCGCCGAAATGGGCAACACCGGGCTCGTCCACGGTCCCACAGGCATCCACGTGCACTTCGAAGTCCGTGTGAACGGCGTAAAGAAGAACCCCGCGCTCTACCTGGAGTAGTATTTGCTATAAATACTGTTTTGTAGTATAATATTCACAGACACCAATATCCCAACACGCGTATGGATACCGCCAATTTGCACCGGTCTTTCTGGGAACTCATCCGCGATCCCTACGTCCGGAGCGGGCTCTACCTGTGGCTGATGATCGCGGGGTTGTGCGTGCTGGTGGCGAATGGGTTGGGGACTGGAATCTGATAGAGCAATCAGGAGCGCGCGTTCGGCGCGCGTGATCACGCAGGCCGAACGCCTGCTCCTAAGCAATAGTTTGATATACTTCAGCTCTCGTGTTCGCACGGCCCTATGCTTTTCGGTAGTGATATTTTCCTGCTCTGGTTCCTGCCGATCACACTCGCGTCATATTTCCTGTGTCCGGGGAAATACCGGAATCTTTTGTTGCTCATTGCGAGCTATCTTTTCTATGCATGGTGGGACGTCGCGTCGCTGGGGTTAATGATCGTCGCGACGGTGATCAATTACGTTGCTGGGATATTCATCAGCCGCGCGCGCGACACATCCTCGAAGTATTGGCTCCTCACGGCTGTCATCGTCATAGACGTACTGATCCTCTGCTTCTTCAAGTACGAGCGGATGCTCGCGACGACCATCAACGATGCCGCAGGCCACGGCCTGATCCCGATCTTGAATGTGATCCTCCCGATCGGCATTTCGTTCTATCTTTTTGAGGCGATCAGCTACTGCGTCGAGTGTGCACGGGGCGGGTCACGAGCCAAATCTTTCGTCGAATTCGCCTGCTACCTCAGCCTCTTTCCGCACGTGCTCGCCGGCCCGATCATCCGGTTTTCGCAAATCGACGACCAACTCCGCACGCGTAAGCACTCCTTCCTCCTGGGGGCCGAAGGTGGCTACCGCTTCCTGCTCGGGCTCAGCAAAAAAATCCTGATCGCCGATTCCGTAGCGATGGTCGCCGACTCCGCGTTCGCCGCGACTCCCTCATCGTCGCTCCTCGCGTGGATGGGCATCGCCGCATACACGCTGCAGATCTACTTCGATTTCTCCGGCTACAGCGACATGGCGATCGGCCTCGGCCTGATGTTCGGGTTCCGGTTCCCCGAGAACTTCAATCTCCCCTACTTCTCCATCAGCATCACCGAGTTCTGGCGGCGGTGGCACATGACGCTCTCCTCCTGGTTCCGCGACTACGTCTACATCGGCCTGGGCGGCAACCGTGGGGGCACGTTCCGCACGCTGCGGAACCTCTTCCTGACGATGCTCCTGGCGGGGTGGTGGCACGGCGCCAACTGGACCTTCGTCGTGTGGGGCGGGTACTACGGCGCGCTGCTCTGCATCGAGCGCCTGCTGCATCCCTCGGGCGTCCTGGAACGCCTGCCCACGGCCCTCCGTCGTCTCCTCACACTCTTCTTGGTGATGATGGGATGGGTGCTCTTCCGCAGCCAAACCTTCACGCAGGCGATGGCGTACTACGCGGCGCTCTTCTCGTTCACTCCTGGCAGTGTCCTCTCCCATCGGTTCGCACTGATCACGGTCGTTGTCGGCATCATCGCTGCATGTGTCGAGTACTACGTTCCGCAGAAGCCGCGATATTCCCTGTCCCTTGTTTTTCAATCCTGTGTCCTTTTCCTCCTCTGCCTCATCGTGATCTTCGGCGATAACGCGTCCCCCTTCATCTACTTTCAGTTCTGATGCCCTCCGCACCCAACAATCCCCGGCTTTACTGCGTAGTCCTCCTCAGCCTGCTCGGGGTGGTGGTGCTCGGTGATCGCATCGCTGCGCTCACGTTCCAACCGGGATCACTCTTCTTCCGCGGATGGGAGTATGTGAGCGGTGCGGGGCGGTACAACAACGCGCGTCGCAGCATCATCTACACACAGCGCGAGTACGGTGACCTTGGCAACATGCTGGGCGTCGATGCCTACAAGCAATGGCGGATGAATACGTACACGATGGACGATGAGGGCTACCGCAACGCACACGGCGCACGGAACCCCAAAGCGAAGGTCCTGCTCGTCGGCGATTCCTTCATCTCCGGCGTGGGCAATACCGATGACGATACGTTCGCGGTGCGACTCCAGGCGGCCCTCGGACGCCCCGTTGAGCCCTACGTGCCCGGCGATCTCTCGCTGCTGCTGCGTGAGAAGCGATTCCCCGAGAGCGTGAAAGGCTCTCTCCTGGTCTGGGGCAGGGTCGAGAGGAATCTGACGTCTGAGGATGGCGAGATGGCCAAGTGGCTGCGTGACTCCGTCTGTTTCGCTGAGACACCGCGGGAGAAGTCCATCAACGATGCCAAGACCTGGGTCAAACGTCTCATCGGCGGCCTCACCGAATATTTCCACATCTCGCCACTACGCCGCCTGGGCCAACACCTCTTCCAGGAGCTCCGCTTCGCCGTCACGGGAGGCCACGCATCCAGCGTCGTCGTCCCCGAGAACGGGTCCGACATACTCTTCTTCGCCAAAGATGTCGGCCTGCTCTCGCAATCTGCAGACGACCGTCAGATGACGTCCGTCGCCGATGCCATCGCCCACGCGCGCGATTGCCTCGGCACGCTTGGCATATCACTCCTCGTCGTCACGATCCCCGATAAGTCGCACGTCTACGTTGCCGATGTTCCCGCGTCCCGCAAACCTGCCAAGCCCCTCTCCCCCGATCCGCTTGAGGTCCTCGAGAAGCTGCTGCGCGGCCGGAAGATCGCGTCGGTCAATCTCACACCCGCGTTCATCCAGCAGGCCAAGAATGCCAAGCGTCTCTACTGGAACGACGACACGCATTGGAACCCCACGGGCATCAACCTGGCGGCCGTGCATACCGCGAGTGCTATCAAGAAGCTGAAGTTGAAATAGGGGAAAGAGGTTTGTCAGCTTCATGAAACGGTGATACGATACTTTGGCTCCTCGTCCAGTTGGGCGGAGGAGGCAAAGGTGACAGCTCTTTTTGCATCGCGCAGTTCATCTATCGCGGATCCGTAGCTCAATGGTTAGAGCGCTCCCCTGTCACGGGAGAGGTTGCGGGTTCGAGCCCCGTCGGATCCGCCAGAATATTTAAACCACAACCAAGCTGCCAGAATTCCAAAACTTCCTCCGAGACCCCTCGTAGCTCCGCAGAGCGAAGTGGGGTCGGATCCGCCATTGGTACACAGTTAGAATCTTACGATTGCATGAATTGCTTATTTTGCGGTATTTATTCAGAATCGCGTCATGCAAACGATACTGAATGATCCTGAGATTGATGCATTCTTGCAACGTTTTACAAACAAGGCGTTGTGGATTCAGTTTCTCGTTCTGATTCCAGTCACACTCTTTGTTCTCTTGGTTCTTTGGGTGGTTTCTCTGGCCACGGCATTGGGCATCGGTTTTCGGGATGGCTGCGTTAACGGTGGAGCTGCCTGCGCTATTCCTGTCACTCAACTTATTGAATTGATCCTTGTTCCGGCAACTTTCATTCTCCTCTTGGTTTCCGTTGTGAGCATTCTGAGGAAAAGAATTTTAGGATATAAGTTATTCGCGATATGTATCGGCCTAACGATCGTACAAGCAATAATTCCGGGAAATTACGTCTTCCCCCTCCTTCAAGAAGTCAGCAGCCAATTCTTTCCATACTCACGATCAGAAACACCTTCTCCTGCCCGCGTGCTACTCTCTGAGGACAGGCGAGCTGCATTAGGTACCGATGTCAAAGAGTACAAGGATGAGAAAAGAAAATTTTCTATTGAATATCCCTCCAAATGGACAATGGTTCAAAACAACCCAGGTGGTCGTTCGTCTGCAGTCTATGCTGGCAATGTGTATCTCAATTTTTATCCTTCGGAAAACTCGTCATCAAATGCCTATAAGATTTTCCGTGGGTTTGATATCCAAATATATGACAATGAGACCCTTGCTGGATTTGCAAAAAATCTTTCCAAAGAATCGCCTGATATCCATATTACTCAAATAACCAGCATCAACGGATTTGCGGGCTTCCAGTATGACAACTCATTGGCAGATATGGTTGGTGAACAACAGATCCATACTCAGGTATTGCAGGTCGGAAATAAGGTATTTGAGATTCGGGCTGATCGGAATGAATCATTGGAGCTGCAACGGTATATAGGAACTATTCAAAACCTTCCCTGAATCATTGTTGGGAGACAAGAATTTTAGTTTCTGGGTTATTTGTCTCAGATCGATCTTCACGAGTTCTAACAGCATCCTTCCTGCCCGTCCGTAGGCGAGAGGAGGCGGGTCGATGCCGCCATACATCTCAGGCATACTTCCAGCCATGACCATGAAGTCTCTGCGGCGCGACCGCTGGAAGGCCATTCCCCTCTTCGCGGTTTTTCTTGTTGTCGGGTTGTTGCTGTATGGCCATGGGCTCACAAACGCCTTCGTCACGCTGGATGACGATATGCTGATCACGCTCAACACGGTCGTCCACGAGCTCTCCCCCCACTCCATCGCACGCGCTTTTACGATGTACGACCCCGAGCTGTACATCCCGCTCACCCTCGTCGCCTATCAAATCTTGTACCACTTCTTCGGGTTGCTGCCCGAGGCGTATCACCTACTCAGTCTCCTCCTCCACGTTGCCAACGCGCTGTTGGTATTCCTTTTCATCCGCGAACTCTCGGGCCGGCGTGGGGTGGCACTGATGACTGCGCTGCTTTTCCTGGTGCATCCTCTTCATGTGGAAGCCGTGATGTGGGCCTCTGCGATCAAGGATGTGCTGTCCTCGTTTTTCCTCTTACTGTCGCTGTTTTTCTACATGCGCTTCCTCCGGAAAGGGTCGAAAAAATATCTCCGCTGGAGCATGGAGGCGTTTGGTGTGGGGTTACTCTGCAAAGTCTCGATCATCATCCTGCCCATCCTCTTGCTGTTGATTGATGTACGGGAGAAGCGCCGTATCGGGGAGAAAAACCTGCAAGAGAAACTCCCCTACTTCGTCCTCGCGGTCGTCTTCGGCTTTATCGCGGTCGTCGGAAAACTCAGTGCTGTGTCGCAGATGAACATGTCCGATCTGGTCCTCGTGAGCGCGAAGGCGACGCTCTTCCAACTCACCAGCCTTGTCTGGCCCACGGATCTCTCCGTCCTCTATCCGTACCATGGCCCCATCAGCCTCAGCTCCCCTCCCTTCCTCGTACCAGTGATTTTCTGCTTCGCACTGGGCTCTTTGGCGGTTGTACTCCGGAAGAAAATGCCGAATGTGCTCTTCTGTACGGGCTTTTTCGTCCTCGCGCTTTTCCCGAGCTTCTTCAACTATGCGAAGGTTGATATCTACATCACGTCCGACCGGTACGCGTACATCCCGTCGATTGGCTTCTTCTTTCTCGCAGTGTCCGTCGCGTCCATCATCCTAAACCGACTGCACGTGTCGCACAGCGCCCGTCCCCTCCTCTCATTCATCCCCCTTTTCCTTCTTTCGGCAGTCACATTCGTTCAGGTCGAGGTGTGGAGGAACAGCGAGACGCTCTTCTCACACGCGATCCAGGTCTCTCCGCAAAGTTTCCTCGCATACAACAATCGCGGCACGAATCGGCTGTTTGAAGGCCGCATTGATGGCGCGTTGGAGGACTTCAAGAAGGCCCTCCAGATCAACCCGGGCCACCGCGTCATTTGGTCGAACCTCGGCGATGCGTACTTGAAGAAGCTGATGCTGCCAGAAGCAGAATCTGCCTATCGGGAAGCACTCAAAATCGAGCCGAACACCGTCGAAGCGCACGTCGGCCTCGGCAATATGTACAAGCACCTCGGACGCAAAGAAGATTCGTTAGCCGAGTACGGAATCGCGCTCTCCATCGATCAGGCCTACGTGATCAAGAGGTTGAGTGAGGCGATCGAGCGTCAAAACGGCAGGGCTCCATGATGGACGTCTGGAGGGTTTCATGGAGGCCTCCAAGATGTCTTGCGATGGACTCCACCTTTGGTTGTGGAGGCCTTCACGGAGGCCTCCATGGAGGATATGGTGGAGGCTATGACAGTCCCCTACCTCACAATCAGTGAAGCAGCAGAGAAGACAAGACGCTCCGAGAGCACGGTACGGAGGGTCATCCACAGTATCGCCAAAGAAAAACATCCCGATCGCGGATTATTGCAGCCGAGCATCGGTGAGGTGAAGGAGTTCAAGAAGAAAGGGGAAAACTTCACGTGGAAGATTGCCGAGGAAGTCCTGCTCCGGAATTTGCAGCGAGTCCAGGAGCAAGAGAAAAAAAAGACCACTCCATTCTCTTCCAACGTCGACGTTGAAATCCTTGCCATGTTGAAGCACGAGCTGGAGCAGAAGAGTAAGCACATCGAAAAGCAGTGGGAGGTGATCGCCTCCTTGAATGAGCGGTTGCGCGAAGGGAACATCCTGATGGGTACGTTGCAGAAGCGCCTGGCGATTCCGGAGGCCTCCACGCCGTCGGAATCGGTCCTGGAGGCCGTCACCCTGAAGCCCTCCCCGCCTGACCGGCGGGCAGGCGCGGAGGCCTCCGTGAAGCCCCCCAAGAAGGCCTCCAAAATGCCCTCCACTGGAGCCTCCAAGAAGGCCTCCATGGAGGCCTCCACGCACACGTCATCCAGCAAGAAGAAGAGGGGATTCTTCGCTTGGTTTAGCGGAAATTAGAGGTTTGGGGTCTTGGTGTGCCAGTCCGTCGCCTGTTGGTACGCATGTGCCGCACGCAGGATGGTGCCTTCTTGCCATTGTGCCCCCATCAATTGGAGCCCTATTGGTAGCGCTGGAACGCCACTTTTTGTGTTCGAAAATCCGCAGGGAATCGAGAGCGCGGGGATGCCTGCCATCACTGCTCCATCCATGAATGCGTCCTCCAGATACATAGCCACCGGATCGTTCGCATGTGCCCCTACGGTGAAGGCCGGAGTGGGGGATACGGGTGCCAACACCACATCCACTTTTTTGAAGGCCTCCGTGAAGTCCTGCCCGATCAACGTCCGCACTTTCTGCGCTTGTCGGTAGTACGCGTCGTAGTAGCCGGCAGAGAGCGCGTAGGTGCCCACCATGATGCGGCGTTTCACCTCCGGGCCGAAGCCTTCCCCGCGAACTTTCTCGTAGTGGTCGAGCAAATTCTCGGCGCCCGTTACGCCATGGCCATAACGGATGCCGTCGTAGCGGGACATGTTCGAGCTCACTTCGCAGGGGCAAATCACGTAGTAGGTCGCCAGCGCGTACTTGGTGTGGGGCAGGGAAATATCGACGAGGATTGCACCGAGTTTTTCGTATTCTTTTGCAGCATCTCGGACAGCTTTTTCCACATCGGGACTCATGCCGTCGATGAAGTATTCGTGCGGGATCCCAATCTTCAATCCCTTCACGCTGACCTTCAGTTCGGAAACGTAATCTGGCACAGCCAGGTCTGATGTCGTCCCATCCAGAGGGTCCTTGCCGGCAATCGCCTGGAGGATGATCGCCATGTCCTCTGCGGTCTTCGCGATTGGGCCGATCGTATCGAGCGAGCTGGCCATGCTCATCACGCCGTAGCGGCTTGTGCGCCCGTAGGTCGGCCGCATGCCGGAGACGTTGCAGAAGCCTGCTGGTTGCCTGATAGAGCCTCCCGTATCCGTCCCCAGCGCGAAGATCCCTTCGGCTGCGGCAACGCCTGCGGCGGAGCCTCCTGACGAGCCTCCGGCGACGCGCGTCGTGTCCCAAGGATTGCGCGTCACGCCGTAGCACGAGGTCTCCGTGCTCGCGCCCATCGTGAACTCATCGGTGTTCGTCTTCGCGATGCTGATGGCCCCCGCCTTTTTCAGTCGCTTGGTCGTCGTGGAGTCGAATGGGGGAGTGTAGGTGGGATTCCGGAGGATGTTGCTGCAGCCGGTGGTCGGCACACCCTCTTCGCAGTAGACGTCTTTGGTAAGGTAGGGGATTCCCGAAAGGGGATTGGTGAAGCCGCCGGAGGAGTCCACTTTTTTCGCTTCTGTCAGGGCTTTTTCAAAATTTCTGCTGATGATCGCATTCAGCGATTTATCGACGGACTCGATGCGGTCGATGCATGCCTGCACCAGTTCCGCGGAAGAAATCTCCTTGTTGCGGAGCTTCTTGTGGGCCTGGGCAATAGTGAGAGAGGAAATCATGGTTGCGGGCTCGGGCTCGGGCTGGGGCTGGGGTTCGGGTTATCCGTGGGCGGATGGTGTGACGATTTGATGATCGGCTTTGGGGAGGGGACTGCACGCGAGCAGGTCATCCGGTGTCGCGCCGTCCGTGCGGATGGCATCCTCGCGGAAACTGTTCGACTGCCCCGTCACCTGTGCCGTCGGCATGACGTCTTTGGTGTCGACTTCGCCCAGCATGTCCACGTACTGCAGGATCGAGGTGAGTTCTTTGGCGAATTTCTCGACCTCAGCATCCGTGAGAGTGAGGCGTGCGAGCTTCGCGATGTGGCGTACCTGTGCGGAAGTAAGACTCGTCATCCGTCGCAGGATAGGGGATCATGCGGGGCATGCAACTCCAGAGATTGCGCGGCCGGAAGGTCTGCGACCGCCTCATACGGCACGGAAACGCCTGGAAAGGCCGCCACATGCACGTTCGGTGGCTGGTTGGTGCTCCACGACATCCGGCGGCCAAAGACCGCGCAGCGGCCATTTATGTGGGAACCTTGGCCTCCACCAAGCTCGATAAGTCTGCTGTGAAACGAAATAGAATGCGCCGTCGGTGCCGGGAGGCCCTCCGCTTGAGCCTCAAAGAACTTCCGGAGATTTCCCAGTCGCTCCAGTTGTTGATTGCCCCGCGCTCCTCTAGCCTGAGTGCCCCGTTTCCTGCGCTCCAGCAGGACATCCAGTCCTTCTTCTCACTCCATGCCAGAAGCACTCAAGCGCAATAATCTTTTCCAGTTCGCCGTCCTCTTCATCACGCTGTACCTGGGCATGCAGTTGCTGTTCGGTGTGTTCTTCCCGTCGCAAAACCAGCCGCAACAGACGGCGGGCCCGCGCCTGACTGCGAGCTCCAGTTTCATGATCGGGAACCACCCCATCGTCACGCTCGAAAACAGGCCGAGTGGCTCACAGTCTTTTGGCGTCGGTGGATGGGTGCAATCGAAGTGGTGCTCTGCTCAGAGGTTCTTTACGGGGATGCCCACTGCCCATGAATGCGCAGCGAAAGCGGTCGCCTACACTGGTACGCCACTCACTCTGGAAAACCGCTGCCCACAGCCATCATTTGATGTCTTCACCGTGCAGGATGCCGGCGCGCCGGGAGAGAAGGTCACCCCCGTCACCTCCGCCGACCTCGCCGTTCCGTGCGACCCCATCGCCACATTCGGTCCCGGCGAGAGTATCCCCATCAGCCTCGCACCGTGGAAGTATTCGCTGTTCGAAAAAGTTGGCGTCTACGAAGTGCGCATCCCGGGCGCGGCCGTCGCCACATCTGGATCCGGCGCAGCAGTCGCCTCCGCGACCAGCGTGCGTTTCGCGATCGCCGAGCCGGGTATTTTCACGAAGGTTTTCCGCACGTTCATCTCCGCGCCGTTCCTCAACTTCCTCATCTTCATCGCATCGCACTCGCCCGGCTACAACCTGGGAATCGCCATCATTTTACTGACACTCGCGGTGAAAATTTTGCTCTTCTTCCCCACCCAGCACGCACTCGAAGGACAGAAGAAAATGCAGATGCTGCAGCCAAAAATTGCGGCCCTCAAATCCAAGTACGGTGACGATGCCAAGCGCATCCAGGAGGAGACCATGAAGCTCTGGAAGGAGCACAAGATCAACCCGTTCCAGAGTTGTCTGCCCATGGTCATCCAGTTTCCGGTTCTCATCGGGCTCTTCTACGTGATCCGCGACGGCAGCAACCTCGCGCTCTCGCACCACCTCATCTACGGGCCCTACCAAAATCTCTCGTGGCACTTCGGCACAAACTTCCTTGGCCTCGATCTCCTCACGCCCAATATTATTGTCATGCCTGCTCTTCTGGTCGCGATGCAGTTCTTCCAGATGAAGCTCACATTCAGCATCCAGAAGCGGAAAAAGGATAAGCAAGATGTCATTGATGTTGCCGCTGACGGTAAGCCTGTAAAAGAAGCCGCGTCGCCCGAAGACCTCCAGCAGAAGATGATGCTCTACGGATTACCGTTGATGATCGGATTCTTCGCACTCCAATTCCCCGCGGCTGTCGCGGTCTACTGGGGCGTTTCTACACTCTTCGCTATTGGGCAGCAGGTGATTGTGAATCGAGAGCATTTGCGTGTGTAAAACCGGATTGCGGATTACGAATTTCGGAAGCTTGGTCGGGCAGAAAGATATCGAATAAAGCCGCCAATCATACGCCCCAGTTTTTCTGTCAGCTCCTTGAGCTTTCGGAATGTTTCTTGATCAATGTATTGCTCATCTAGCGCATCATAAAGTTGTGCACGAACTTCGCCCGCAGATCGTTTTGCATATCCGAGAAATTGAATGAATTCAGGGTTTGTTTGTGCTTCAGCACCTTCAGCTACGTTGTACATAATAGATCGTGCAGCACGTGTGATTTGATCAATGAATGTAAAATCTTTACGCACGTTTGGATGCCTGCAGATGGAACGCACTTCGCGTACCAACAGCCTGGCTTCTTGCCAAATTTCCATGTCCTCGAACTTGTGAGAAGGCGTCATGAGCCCATTGTGAAGCATGAAATTTCATTGAATAGTCTCTTAAAAAAGATTCTTGTCCGTGTGCCATATTCTTGGCTATCTGATGTGGTAAATTCAGTTCCACTACCCTGTGGAACATCCCGCAATCCGCCATCCGAAATCCGCAATCCGCAATTATTCCTTTTAGGCGACTGTCACCTCCTTGCATAGGTACACGTCCTGTATTGCGTTGAGGATCTCCACCCCCTCTTCCATTGGCTTCTGGAAGGCCTTCCTACCCGAGATCAACCCTGCGCCGCCGGCGCGCTTGTTGATCACGGCGGTCATCACGGCCTGCTGCAGATCGTTGTCGCCGCTGGCCCCCCCACTGTTGATCATGCCGATGCGTCCCATGTAGCAGTTAGCCACCTGGTAGCGGCACAAATCGATGGGGTGGTCGCTGCTCAAATTCTCGTACATGCGCTTGTCTAATTTCCCGTACGAGCTGTCCCCGGTGTTGAGCGCTTTGAACCCGCCGTTCACCTCGGGAAGTTTCTGTTTGATGATGTCCGCCTCGAGCGTCACGCCCAAGTGGTTCGCCTGCCCCGTGAGGTCCGCGGCAAGGTGGTAATCGACCCCGTCTTTCTTGAATGCGGAGTTGCGGACGTAGCACCACAAAACCGTGAAGAGCCCTAGCTGATGCGCCTTTGCGAATGCCTGCCCCACCTCCACAATCTGCCGTCCGGACTCGTTCGACCCGAAGTAAATCGTCGCGCCGACGCCCGCCGCGCCCATGTCCGCGGCTTGTTCGACGGTCGAAAACATTACCTGGTCGAACTTGTTCGGGTAGGTCATCAACTCGTTGTGGTTGAGCTTCACGATGAAGGGGATTTTCGATGCGTATTTCTTCGAAACAATGCCGAGCGCGCCCACCGTCGAGGCCACCGCATTGCATCCGCCCTTCACCGCGAGTTGCACCAAATTCTCCGGGTCAAAGTAGTCGGGATTTTTCGCAAATGACGCTCCAGCCGAGTGCTCAATCCCCTGGTCGACCGGCAAAATCGAGAGGTAGCCTGTGCCCTTTAAACGGCCGTGGTTGTAGAGCGACTTCAAATTGTCGATAACCTTTTTTGACCTGTCTGAAGCCGAAAAAACCTCTTCCACCGTTTTCATACTGGGGAGATGGAGCTTCTCTTTGGCGATCGTTTTTGATGCGTGATTCAGGAGGCTGTCGGCTTTGTCTCCCAGGAGAGTGCGGATGTCGGCGTAGTTCATGAAAAAAGGGGAATGCCTCCACAGTAGCATGTCACTTTCCCCTCGTCATTGGCCCTTACAGTGAATCTGCAATTCTCCTCAATCGGATGACAATGGAGTCCTCTCCTGGAAGGTCCACAATTTCAGCCTCTTCGCGCAGTGTGCTCCCGATCAGCGTGTGGTACAGCTGGCACCTGTTGGCGTTCGAATTCCGTTGCAAGATCGACGATTGCGTCATGCCCTCGCATGATGTCTTTTTTGTGGATTTCGCTGATAAGTCCGCGAACGACGTTTGCCTGATTTGCAGGAGAGAGTTGATCCATCCGCTTGATTGTATGCCGCTTCAAAATTTGACGCAATATCAAAATATTCTATTGTATTAATATGAAGAATTACTTACAATACAATCATCCTGAATGAAATTGGCATAGTTTTGCCAATCAGGATGTTCCTCAAGAGGAGGTACGTATGAAACGAGAGCGAGGACGTTCTCCCGCACCCACAGCGGCACTCTGCAGGCTCGAGAAGGCAATTCTTCTCCTGCAGAATCGTGGAATTCCCGAGCAAGGCATTGATGCCTACATTCGGGGGCAAATTCTGCTCGACATCGCTCGCGCACGCGAGCGGCGTCAACAGCCGAGTCTCAATTGACTCGGCAAAAACCGGCAAGTACGCCTCAAAAAGGAAGCCTTGCCGGGCTTTTTGACGTGAAAAGCCATTTTCTTTTCGGTTAGACCATGCGAAAATTCTCGGGAGTCTACCGATATTGGCCGTCAATGGGATGGCCGAGTTGGTGGATAAATCTCCTCATGGAGGACACATCATGTTGGTGCTGACTCGAAAAGTCGGTGAGTCCATTGTTATCGCTGATGACATTGTAGTCACCATTCTCAGCGTCGAGGGTACCGGACGGGGGCAGCGCGTGCGCCTCGGCATCACTGCCCCACGGGCAGTCCCCGTCGACAGGGCAGAGGTCCATCGTCGGCGCAGGAATGCGCCGGTCGCCCCGCCAGCAAAAAGAACGTCCTAAAGGACGTCACAAAGAGGCCAGCACCGTGCTGGCCTTCTTTATTTTGAATCTCTTCTTATTCTTCTCAATCCTCTTTTTCCTCTCTATCCTTTGGTCCATGTCCCTCTCCCTGTACAACACGCTTTCCAAAAAGGAAGAAGTCTTCGACTCCATTCAGGGGAAAAGTATAACAATGTATACCTGCGGACCCACGGTCTACGGCCGGCCACATATCGGAAACTACTCGTCGTTCCTCATGGCCGACTTCTTGCGGCGATGGTTGGAGGTGAGCGGGTACGCAGTGAAGCATGTAAAGAACATCACCGACGTCGGGCACCTCCTTCATGATGCCGACCACGGTGACGACAAGATCCAGAAGGAGGCGGAGAAGGAGAAGATGCATCCGCTCGAGATCGCCAAGCGGTACACCGAGCACTATCTCGAGGATGAAAAGGCATTGAACATGCTCGAGCCGTTGGCGCGACCGCGTGCGAGCGAATATGTCCCGCAAATGCTCACGATCATCAAGACGCTGCTGGAGAAGGGGAATGCCTACGAGACGGAAGACGGCATCTATTTCGCAGTGCTCACTTTTCCGCAGTACGGAGCCCTTTCTGGCAATACTTTGGCCAACCTGAATGCCGGTGCGCGCATTCATGTGGATGAGAACAAGAAGCACCCGGCCGATTTCGCGCTCTGGAAAAAATGCGTTGGCGACAATGGTCGCCATGTCCTGCGCTGGAAATTCTCAACAGGGGAGTTGAGCCACACCGAAGGGGAGGATGTGATGAGCGGGTTTCCTGGATGGCACATCGAATGCTCCGCGATGAGTTCCTCCCTCCTTGGGCAGCAGATTGATCTGCACACAGGCGGTGAAGATAATATTTTCCCGCATCACGAATGCGAAATCGCACAGAGTGAGGCGTCGACAGGGAAACAGTTCGTCCGTTTCTGGCTCCATAAAAGGAGGATCGATCTCGGTGAGGCGAAGATGTCAAAGAGTCTTGGCAACGTTTTGACGGTCCCCGATATCGTCGCGAAGGGGTACTCGCCACTCGATCTTCGGTACTACCTACTCTCCGTGCACTACCGGACAAATTTGAAGTTCGCGTGGAAGGGGATAGATGACGCGCGCAAAGCGCGGACGAAAATCGTCGAGTGGATCGACGAGATCAAAAAGATGTCTGCGAAAGAGGGGACTGACCACCTCAAAGAGATCGCTGTGTTTATCGACGACTTCACAGCAGCTCTGAATGCAGATCTCAATACTCCTGCAGCCCTAGCTAAAATCTTTGATGTCATGTCGTGGTCTCGGAACCAATCGCTGTCGAAAAGTTCGCTCAGTGTCCTGCAGTTGTTCACCACACAGATCGAAAAAACATTCGGCTGCTTCAAACCCGGACCCGAGCCCGAGCCCGTGCCCGCGAACGTCCAACAGCTTGTCGACCAACGGAAGGCCGCCCGAGACGGGAAGGATTTTAAAGAATCCGACCGTCTGCGCGACGCCATCAAGGATGCAGGCTTCGACGTGAAGGACAGTGCCACCGGGCAGAGCGTCCGGAAGGCCTTTTGAGCCTTTTTGTACACTTTCCTTGGCACAGAGGGGCTAAAAGGGCCACTTTCGTCATTAAATCTTGTCGTTATTGTCACTTTGCACTAGGAAAATAAGTCCGCTTTCGCTTCTGACTGGCCTTAATGTCCTCATAACGTTCAACAGGGACGTTTTAGGGGTATTTCGGGGTAATTCTGTGAAGTTCAATAGACCTTTTGGTAACTGTATTTCACGTCCCTTGGGGCATAGCGAACCGAAAAACCCTTTTTGCAACAGCATTTGACCCCTGCATTCGAGGGTACCGACCCCACTTTCCTACCGGAAATTCTTTAGAGAAACGCTGTATAAACTCGTTATACATGCCGGAAATGGCTGCTCGATCTTTGGGGCCTGCGTAACAGAACCCCCTCCCGGGCGTTATCTGCACTGCCACCTCTTATGGGTCAGAGGCTTGATTCCTACGCGTTCTGTTCGGTAGGATCCCGCTGATCCGCACTCAATACGAAGTATGGGAGCGTGGTCGGCGCGTACGTGATCTTTTACATATCGGCCCCTGCCTCCCTCGGGATGACAGGTCTCATCACATCGCACTCCTTATATAGGCGTGATGGTCGTGCTTCGAAAAGGTTCCGGTTGTACTGAACCCCCATGGTGGGGGATTTCTGCTGTTCACGAGAAGAGTGAACAACGTATCGGGTTTGTTTCATCTCTTTATATTTAAGGAGGAGGGTGCCCATTTATTGCGGCACCCGTTCCCAACGCAATCACGGTGCGTGTTACAACTGGTTTTTTATTTCTTCTTTTACTTCCTTTCTTATGGACATTTCTCGTTTTAAGAAAGTCCTCGCAGGTGTGTCGGCCACGGCGATCATGCTGACCCAGATGGGTACGGCGATCGCTGCGTACTCCGACGTTGCCTCCGGGGTCTGGTTCGAGGAAGCCGTCAACGCTTTCACAAGCGACGGTATCCTCGACAAGAGCCAACCTCGCTTCCGCGGCGGCGAAAACGCCAACCGCGCGGAGTACGTGAAGCTCCTCGTCATGCTGAACGGTGGTCTCCTCTCCACACCGCCAGCCGTAGCTAGCTTCGATGACGTTAAGTCGTCGGCCTGGTTCTACGCATACATGGAGGAAGCGGGCAAGGAACAGTGGGTCCGCGGCGACGGCAACTGCTACGGCAGCCATCCGTGCTACGCACGCCCAGGCGCAAACATTAACCGCGCCGAGGCTGCAGCCCTCATTGTCCGCGCCTTCGGCCTCGAGGCCACAGGCGCAGCTCCTCAATTCGTCGATAACCCGTCCGGCCAGTGGTACACCGAGTCTATCCAGACTGCGGCTGATCACTGCGTCCTCCAGGGCGACGATTCCACCGGCCGTGTTCGTCCCAGCGACAACATGAACCGCGCGGAAATGGTTGTCATGCTCTACCGCGTTGACCAGGGTCTCACCTACGGTACCGATTGTGGTATGGGTGGTCCGTCTGCCAGCGCAGGTATCAGCGGCGCCAAGGCTACGAGTTCTTCCATGGTCGAAGTTGAGTTCAACACGTCTATGGACAAGATGTCCGCCGAGACCGCCAGTCACTACGCTGTGACCGGCGCAAGCCCGGCCGTTTCCGTTTCGTCCGCAAAGCTCGTCTCCAGCGACACGGTTGAGCTCACGCTCTCCGGCCAGCTTTCCGGCGGCAACGAGTACACGGTGACCGCAACCGACGTAAAAGCGTCGGACGGCACGGTTTTCTCCGATTCCACGTCCTTTAATGGCTACACGGCTCTTCCGACGAGCAACAGCACCCTTCAGGTTGCTCTCTCGTCCAAGAACCCCGTTGGCGACACCCTCCCGCAGGGAGCGGTTGGCGTCACGATGGCTTCCATGGATATCACCGCTTCTTGCGATGATGCCGCTGCCATCACTGACCTGACCATCCTTCACGAGGGCTTCGGTGCAAACACGGACATCGATGGCGTTTACGCCACGGTGAACGGCGCACGCATCAGCCGCAAGCGCACGATCGACAGCAAGGACCAGACGGCGACCGTCCACTTGAGCACTCCTTTGGAGATCGCTGCATGCAAGACCGTCACTGTCGACATCACTGCCGATTTCAGCTCCACGGCTATCACGTCGGCTGAGCACAACTTGGCCGTCGAACTTCCGTCGGACGTTTTGTCCAACGCGAAGCAGGTCACCGGTAACTTCCCCCTCCGCGGAAGCACGTTCAAAGTGGCAGCTGTCCGCAGCGGCCGCGTGAGCATTGCTTACCGCACCGTTTCCCCGACGGAAGTCGAAGTCGGGAACAAGGGTGTTGTCGTCGGCAAGTTCGAAGTGTCCACCGATTCTACGGAGGACCAGACGATCTACTCGATGACCGTCGAGCAGAACGGCACCATCCACGATGGTGATATGTCCAACATGAAGATCCGCCGCAGCGACGGCACCGTCCTCAGCAACACTGTTGAGTCCACGGTTGGCGACTTCGCCACATTCGTCTTTGACCCGCCATTCACGATCCTGGAAGGCGACAAGATGAACATGGATATCATTGCAGATATCAATGGTGGTGCAGGCGACACGATCAAGATCCACTTTGAAGAGACGTCGGATATCTTTGCCGTCGGTTCCCTCTACGGGTACGGCGTCAACGGCCAGCTCTACGGTTCGCGCATTGCGCTCGCCACGGAGACGACCACCCTCCCGGCAACCGTTACGGTTGACGCTGGAGAGTTCACCGTCGAAATCGACGGTCCGACACAGCAGAGTTACACCCGCGATCAGAACGAGGCAGTCCTCGCAAACGTGATCTTCACCACTGGTGGTGAGCGTATCAACGTTCGCAAGCTGTTCGTTCTCGTCCAGGGCGCCACGTCTTCCGGCGGCACCTTGAACAGCAACGGTGGCACTTCATACGATGACATCAGCGAAGTCCTGGAGAACGTCCAGCTCCGCAACAAGGCAACTGGTCGCAGCATCGACGGCGTCCGTATCACGGATACTGGCGCATCCGGCCAGACCTCCTCAGTCGGTACGTACCAGATCTACCGTTTCGATGACTTCACGATCAACGGTAAAGAGACCTACGAGATCCGCGTCGACTTCATCGACAACGGCACAGGTAACAACCCGAAGGGTGGCGACACCTTCCGCGTCCACATCTGTGGCGAGCCGACGGAGATCAGCAGCGTGGCGAACACCACGGGTTGCGCATTCGGCGGCCACTTGTCTTCGACCATCACCTCTTTCCAGATGCAGATTGAAGGGCTCTCGACTGGCGACAAAGTCAGCGATGTCCGCCCCCGCGGCACGATCACCGGTAACTCGCAGCGCATCGCCGACGCGAGCCTGACGATCGCCGTCCGCGCTACGGGCACGTCCGACACCGCTGTCAAGAACAGCAAGAACATCAACATGGTGCGATTTGAGACGCGCGCTGGTGAGGCAAAGGACATTCTTCTCACCAAGCTCATCTTCAACTCCGCTACCGGTGTAACCGTCCTCCAGAGCGGCCAGAACTACACTCTGTGGGTCGACACCGACGGCGATGGCAAAGTCGACACCGTCCTCCAGAAGGGCGTTACCTCCCAGGCGAGCAAGATCACCTTTAGTGAGCTCACGGGCGGCGGCTTCGTCATCCCGAAGGAGAAGACAGTCGTCTTCGAACTTCACTCTGATATCGCCGCCTCGTTGCCGAGCGATGAAATCCAGCTCAAGTTCTCCACCGCCGACACGTTCGTCGAGGCGGAGACTGTTGATCGCGGCAGCAGCCTTTCCGGCATCAAGCTGAACGGCACCTGCAGCGCCAGCTGTGATATCACCGTTACGACGGTGACGACGCAGGTCTGGACGCTCGTCAGCCAGGGTGACCTCTACGTCACGCTGGACACGACTCCGGTCCGCAACAGACAGCTTCTCGGTGGGACCCTCGCGGATTCGATCTTCCGCTTGAACTTCCACTCTGAGAACGAAGACATCGATGTCACGGACATCCAGCTCAACTCCTCTGGTACGTTGGCTGGCTCCGTTGACCGTCTTGAGCTCTACAAGGAAGGTGCAACGACGCCGTTCGGCTCCGCCACCATTGGTGGATGTGGATCTGACCGCACTCGTTCCCTCCAGGTCAACGTCGCTACGAGCTCCGGCTCCCGCGCCTTCTGTTTGAAGATGCAGACCCGCCAGCTTGTCGTCTCCAAGGGCACGGACGTGAAAGTCCTCGTCAAGCCCCGCATGAAGACGGACGTTGACGGTGCAATTTCCGGTACTGGCGTCACCTTCTTCCTCGTCAGTGATTCCGCATCGGACAACTCCTCGGGTTCCGGCGCTATCCGCGCTCGTGGCGACCAGTCCAGCAACAGCCTCGGCCGCAACGATGGTGACAGCACCAACGAAGGTGAAGTCTTCATCGGCATCGCCACTGCTTCCACGAACGGAGGCAACGGCGCCGGCATCAACCGCAGCATTGTTGGTAGCAAGAACTTCACGGTGCTCAGCAAGATCCAGACGATCGCCAACGCCAACCCCGATGCAAACGGCACCAACGTGCCGACCGGAGTTGCGGACATCGGTCAGTTTAAGATCTCCGCTGCACCAAACGGCAACTCGAAGAACGGCTTGAACAAAGTCGTCCTCTCCGGCGTTGTGTTCAACGTCAACGCTACGAACGTCTTGCTCGACGGTTCCACCTTCAAGTTCTACAACAAGTCGAACTCCACGGTGACCCGCACATGCACGGCGTATAACCAGACGACTGGTGTCGCCATCGCGTCCACCACGACGTCAGGCTCGTTCGTCGTCTCCTGCACGTTCTTGAACAAGACGGCAGTGACGCTCGTGAACACCACGATCGACCAGGGTTCGGATCAGACGTTCGTGCTCCAGGCCAACGTCACCAACCCGAAGGTCAGCAGCACGTCCACGTCCACGCTGCAGGTCCAGCTTGTCAACTTCGACTCGTCTGCACTCACCTCCTTCGGTACGGCCTCCACTTCGAGCCACTTCGAATGGGTTGATAGCGACAGTGCTACGGTTGCATCAGCTACGACCTCCTCCGTCTTCCGCTGGGTTGAGTACCCAGAGACAACGATCAAGTCCACGAGCTACCAGGGTTAATACCCAGATCGTTTGTTCTCCTGACTTCGCATAGTCACCAATGGCCCCTCTCGAAAGAGAGGGGCTTTTTGGTATCTCGATACGTTCGTGGCTCCGCCACGAACTACTCGATATGACAGGTGCTGTCATCCCGAGTAGCCCGCAGCGGAGCTGCGGGCGTAACGAGGGATCATCCCAGGAGTTTTCTCTTCATTCGAAGCAGAGTTTTTGTGACGGGACGCAGAATGATTTCCTGCTCCGGGGGATACGTGATGACCGAGCCGCCGAACTTGGCTTTGAATTCGCTGACGCTGGCCCAGGGGTGTTTTTTTAGTGGAGACGGCGACGTCTCCGCTTGGGGGGCGATGCCGAACAGGTCGTAGGAGGTGCAGCCGTGGGATCGGCAATACTTTATGGCTTCCCACTGCAGTAAATACGGAGCCATGAGCTCCCTGTGGGCGTTGGAGGAGGCGCCATAGTAATACGTGGCCTGCGTGCCCCAGACGACGCCCAGGAGCCCTGCCACATGCGTCTTTTGGGCGGTCATGGCCAGCATCAGGAAGCTGCCGGGCAAACCCCTCAGGAAGTGCTCGTAGAAGGCTGCCTTGTGGCCGCGGAAGCTGTCCCTGCGTGCCGTCTCTTCTCCTAGGCGGGCATAGGCCTCGGTGTCATCCGATTGCTCGACATCGATACCATGTTTTTCGGCCAGCCGGATGTTATAGCGGCCCTTGGGTTTCATTTGGGCGAGCAGTGCCTCATCATTCAGTGTTAGATCAAGAATCCGAGTCGCTTCAGGCATGACGAATCGGCCTGAGTTGCGAATTTCGGATTTCGGATTTCGGAAAGGTAGATGTGGTGAAAAATGAATAGTGAGAGCGCCATTCTCTTTTGCATCTGCAATGATTCTTTCTATAAAATCCGTAATCCGTAATCCGTAATCCGTAATCATAAGCGGTCCGCGCGGTATCTCCCACGTACTCAGTCCAAGACTCGTCCTATCAATCACCACGAGAGCGGAGGCCATGATCTGCTCAGCATCCATCTGCGCATAAATCCGCACCTCGCGCTGAAGAGCTTTCTGAAATTGGCTCCATTCCAGCGACTGCCACAATGAACCTTCGGGGTGCGTCTTGATCCACTGATCATAGGCATGCAAATCCTCCGGCGATGTAAGGCAACGAATATCCATACGTCGTAGAGTATACTCACCCTATGCCCTACACCCTCCCTGCCCTTCCCTACGGCTTCGATGCCCTGGAGCCGCATATTGATGCGAAGACGATGGAAATTCACCACACCAAGCACCATCAGGCGTACGTGGATAAGGTGAACAAGGCGCTGGAGGGAACCGAGTGGGCGGAGAAGGGGATTGAAGAGGTCCTGCAGGCCCTGGATAAGCTCCCCGCCGACAAGAAGAAGCCGGTGCAGAACAATGGAGGCGGGCATTACAACCACAGTCTGTTCTGGAGCATCATGGCTCCGAATGCCGGGGGCAAGCCGTCCGGAGATCTCGCGAAGGCCATTGATGAGGCGTTCGGTTCCTTTGAGGAATTCCAGAAGAAGTTCGAAGAGACGGCGACCAACCAGTTCGGGTCCGGATGGGCGTGGTTATACGTCGATGATAAGAAGCTCTTCCTCAAAGGCTATCCCAACCAGGACTCCCCGATCATGGAGGGCAAGACGCCAATCTTCGGCGTCGATGTGTGGGAGCACGCGTACTACCTCAAGTATCAGAATAAGCGCCCCGATTACCTCAAAGCGTTCTGGAATGTCGTGAATTGGAAAGAAGTTGAACGACGATTCGCGGAAGCCTGAATCTACGAGCCACCCTGAGCTTGTCGAAGGGTGGAACATTGTGAATTGGGAGGAGGTCGCGCGTAGGGCGAAAGAGGCATGTTAAAGGCTCCAGGAAGCCAAAAAAACAGGATTCAGGAGTTTTCCTAGGCCTGTAATTTGAGTCCTGAAACCTTTTCCTACTTTCCATTTCTATTCTTGTTTTTTCCGTTCGTGTGCAGCTGCCGTTCGATCGTCTCAAAAGCACTCTGCATGCGGCCGCCGTTTTTCTTTTCGAACTTCGTCATGCCGCCGCCCTTCCAGATCTTGTCGATGTTCACGCGGTAAAGGTTGTTGTACTTCTCCAGTTCGTTGGGTCCCGCCATCTTGAGCACGTCGAGCTCGGGCGCGAACATTTCGGAGTACCGGTCACGGCGGCGGATCAGTCGGGTCGTCCCGTCCGGCGCGATCATGATCATGGCGGCGCGGCGGATGGTGTTGAAGTTATTGGCCATCACCTGTGCGTAGCCGCCAACGTCCATCACCGCGAGGAGGTCGCCGGCACGCAACTTGGGCATGTCGATGTTCTGGACGATCAGGTCCCAACAGTCGCAGGTGTTGCCTGCGATGGTAACCGAGTGGATGCGCGGGAAATTTAACTTGGAGGCGGGCAGGACGTCGTAGCTCACGTCCGTCTGCACAAGCGCGTCGGGGATGAAGTTGTATGAGGAGCCGTCCGCGATCACCACGCGGTTCTTGGCACCCAGGCGCTTGCGAGAGATTGCCTTCATCAATCCGATGCCGGCGTTGAGGACGATGCTCTTCCCTGGTTCAAAAATCAGCTGTACGGGATGGTCGATGCCGTGGCGGTCCAGCAGGCTCTGGAAATACTTGGGGAAGTCGCGCATTTCCTCGATGGGGAACGCGTGCTGGTCGCCGATTGCTGCGGGGAATCCTCCGCCCAGGTCCAAGCGGCGGACGCGTACGCCGCGGTCTTGGCAGCGGCGGATGAGTTTGACGAAGGTGCGGGCGGCGGCTTTCAGTACTTTGGGGTGGTACACATAGCCGCCCATGAAGTGGAAACCCTGAAAGTCCACATATGGGCTTTGCACAGCCAAATCTACAGCTCGCTCAGCGTAGCCGATGGGGATACCGTACTTGTTCTTGCGCGTCGACCACGTGCCGATCTGCAGCATCGGGTTGATGCGGATCATTGTGTCGATGTGCTTGCGCAGTTTCCTGGCGGTGTTGGCGATGTGCTCGATGTCCTCCAGCGAGTCGGCGGTGATCGCCTGGATGCCCATCTTGGCGGCGAAGAAGAGATCCTGCTCGGTCTTGAAGAGGTTCGTGAACGTGAGCTGCTTCGGCTTGAAGTCCGCAAGCAGTCCAAGAATCAGTTCCCCGACGCTGGAGCAGTCAAGGTCGAAACCTTCCTCGCGGACGATGCGGAGGATCTCCAGGTTGCTGGCGCATTTCACCGCGTATTGGAGGCTGATCTGGTTCCCGAACACCTTCTTAAAACGCCTGCAGCGGTTGCGGATTTCGCTCTCCACCATCACATACAGCGGCGTCCCATACTTATGCACGATGTCATCCACACGCACGCCTTCTATCATCATCATTCCATCCTTGGTTTGTGTCAGGAAATTTCCCCAACGGTCACGCATGTACCGTGTGTTAACCGGCTGACCGGTGGTGTGGCGCTTCTTGAGAAGATCCAGTGGACGTTTACCCATTTCTTGAAAAATGAAACAGAGCCGAAGTATAGACAGTCACGCTCGCGTGTAAAGTCCCTCGTTACGAAATCTGCTCCGCAGCTTTCTACTCGGGATGACATTTCGACTTGAATGTCATTCCGAGTAGCTCGCGGGGGATCCGCGAGCGTAACGAGGAATCACAAATCGAGAAGAACTGCGGCGATCCACGGGAACGCGACGGTGACATCAGACTGGATGATCTGGAAGTAGCTCTCCGTGGAGAGCTTGTCCCAGGTGATCTTCTCTTTGCCGCCTGCGCCGGAGTACGAGCCGTACGACATCGGCGACGAGCCGATCTCGATGAAACCCGCCCAGTCGCGGATTTTGCCGTGCAGCTGCAGATCGTGCTTGAGGGAGGGGACGATGCAGATGGGGAAGTCGGCGGCGATTCCTCCTCCTAATTGAAGAAACGCGATCGGCGCGTCTTTTGCTTCTTCCATGTACCAGTCGTACATCCAGGTGAAGTACTCGAGCCCTCCTTTCATGATGGTCGGATCGAGCAGCGGATCTTTGTTCTTCCGCCACTTTCCGCCGTAGGTGTAGCTCGCGAAGATATTGCCCATCGTGGAATCTTCAAAGCCCGGGATCACAATCGGGATGTTCTTTTCGTAGGCTGCGAGTGCCCAGCAATCATCCGGGTTCGCCATCGGATCGGGCTTGATCAGTTTCTCCTTAAAGAGGCGACGGAAGTATTCGTGCGGAAAGTACCGCTCTCCTTTCTTTTGTGCCTCTTTCCACATCTTCAAAAGGTGAGGCTCCATGATGCGAACGCTTTCGTCTTCGGGCAGGAACGTGTCGGTAATGCGGCGCAGTCCCGTATCGCGCAGCTCGGCCTCCTGATCCGGCGTCAGTTCCGTGTAGCGGGGGATATAGGCGTAGTGCGAGTGGGCGACGTAGCGGTAATAGGACTCCTCGTGATTTGCGGCAGTGCACGATACGAGGTGCACTTTGTTTTTCCGGATGAGCTCAGCGAGCGTCACACCAATCTGGAACGAACTCAGCGCTCCGGCAATCGTCACGACAAGCTTCCCTCCATTCTTCAGATGTTCCTTCAGCCACAGGGCCGACTGGAGCGTCGAGCCGCCGTTACAGTGGCGCAGTGTGCGCTCGGCAAACGCGGAGACAGGAGTTTTGCTCTTGTGGACGCCATCGGTTACCGTGCCCAGTTTCGACAAATCATTCTCCGGGATAATGAATTTTTTCAGGGCGGGGGAAAGCTGATCGAATTGTTTCATAGGTAACAGGGGCGGATGAACAAATCGCATTCTAGGGAAATTCCCCACATGCTCCAGCAATTTTTGCTATGTTTCCCCTATGTCCAAAAAAGTCACTATCGGCCTCGTACAGATGTCCATGGAACATCATCCAGCCGGTAATCTGGAGTATGCCATCGAGATGGTCGCCAAAGCGGCGGACAAAGGCGCGCAGATCGTGTGTCTGCCTGAGCTCTTCCAGAGCCCGTACTTCTGCCAGAAGAAGGATGACAAAAGCGCATTCGATCTCGCAGAGCCAATCCCCGGCCCTGCAACTAAAGCGCTTTCCGAAGCGGCAAAGAAGCACAAGATCGTCCTCGTCGGTGGATCGATCTTCGAGAAGACAAAAGAGGGGACGTACTACAACACCACGCCGGTCTTCGATACCGACGGCTCGCTCCTCGGAACCTATAGGAAGACGCATATTCCCGAAGACATCCTCTATCACGAAAAACAGTACTTCAGTCCCGGCGATACCGGCATCAAGGTCTTCAAAACGAAATATGGGAAGATCTGCCCGCTGATCTGCTATGACCAGTGGTTTCCGGAAGCCGCGCGCCTCGCCACGCTCCAGGGTGCCGAGATCCTCATTTACCCCACCGCGATCGGTGTCATCGATTCCGCAGTCGAAGAGAACATCACGGGAGACTGGGAGCAGATGTGGCGGAACGTGATGCTCGGGCATGCGGCGGCGAACAACGTCTACGTGTGCGGCCTCAATCGGGTGGGCACCGAAGGCGCCATCACCTTCTGGGGCGGCTCCTTTATAGCGGCGCCGAGCAGCGAGGTCCTCGCGAAGGCGGGTAATAAGGAGGAGATCATCCTGGCGGTATGTGATCTTGACCGGGTGAAGGCGATACAGGAGGCTTGGATGTTTTTGAAGAATAGGAGACCGGAGGTTTATGACGGACTTACGAAGCACTAAGCACTAAACTCTAAGCCCTAAACAATATCTCAATTCCCAATGAAAAAAATTGTTTAGGATTTAGTACTTAGGATTTAGAATTTCGCCTGACTATGCCATCTTCACTCCAGCATCATCTCCGAATGCCAGCTGAATGGGAGCCCCACGCAGGCACCATCCTTACGTGGCCGCATAACGAGCGGCACTTTCCCGGCCTCTTCGACCAGGTTCCCGCCATTTGGGCGCGAATGATCAAAGAACTCGAAGTCGGCGAAGATGTGCATGTGATCATCCACGATGAGGAGGCAGAGAAGTCCGCGAAAGCCGAGATGAAGAAGCTAAAGGTTCAGGGTGATCGGGTTCATCTCCATCGCATCCCGAATAACTTCGCGTGGGCGCGCGATCACGGGCCGATTGTCGTCAAAAACCGCGCGGGGGAACGCCTCTTCCTCGATTGGGGCTACAACGCGTGGGGCGGCCAATGGGAGTTTGCGCTTGATGATGCTGTGCCGACGCTCCTCGCGAAGGATCTCGGTCAACCGTCAGTCACACTGCCGATGATCCTCGAAGGCGGATCCATCGATGTGAACGGACAGGGGACTCTCCTCACGACGGAAAACTGTCTCCTGAATCCCAACCGCAATCCGGGGCTCACCAAAGCGCAAATCGAGCAGCAACTGAAGGACAATCTCGGCGTTACGAATGTCCTCTGGCTCGGGGAGGGGATTATGGGCGATGACACGAGCGGACATGTGGACGACCTCACGCGGTTCGTGGATCCATGCACCGTCGTCACGATCATTCATGAGAATCCTGATGATCCTGATTACGAGCCGCTGCAGGAAAATCTGCGCCGATTGCAGACGATGAAAGATCAAGATGGTCAGGCACTGGAGATCATCACCATCACGCAGCCGAAGCCCGTCCTCGTTCACGAACACAAACCGAGTAGCATGGCGGTCGTGCCGGACGAAGGCTTCCGCATTCCGGCGAGTTACGCCAACTTCTACATCGGCAACGAGTGTGTGCTGTTACCGGTCTGGGATGATCCGCAGGATGCGGCCGCGATCAAGACTCTACAGAAATGTTTTCCGAACCGTCGAATTGTGCCTATCGATAGTCGTGTGTTGACGTGGGGGTGGGGGTCGTTTCATTGTGCGACACAACAAATCCCCAAGTAGGGAAAAGAAACCGGAAACCAGAAGCCAGGTTAGGTGAGGGGTTGAGGTTGAGGTGTGTAGTATTTTTGGATGATGGAATGGAAAATAAGTTTCAAACTTCGAGCTTCTTTCAGGAGCGATAGTCGCTCTTGCTCAAGAGCTGGTTCAAGTCTCATATCAAACATGTCTAACCAGAACATGGATTCCTTTGCCTCCTTCCGGGAAATTTTCAGATGGTATGCACAATCTTTCTTTGTGAACGCTTCGTTGGCCTCAATATAGTTAGCACCGACAGAACCTGATGATCGAAGGAGCTGTTTTGCGTCATCAGAGTAGGCAAGTTGCTTCGGCAATTGATGGAGCCACCGGCGGATGTTTTTGCCAAAGTCAGCAGTCCTTTCGGCCAGATCCTGTCTTTCAGCATTCGTCATGCCATTACCATATGTGACTTACAGATGGCGGAAACGCAGTTAGAAATAGAAAAAATGATCGTGCCTAACTTTTTATCTAATGTAAGCCAAAAAATCAGTTCCACACCCCCATGGAACATACCCCATACCTTGTACTTTACCCGGCTTCTAAGACCTGGATTCTCGTACCTTTTGCCGATTCTCGTCACAAATTCATTTGACCTCCACCCGGATCTCTTTACAATCTCCCCGTTATCTCGCAGTGGCTTCGATTGTGTTGTGAGTGCTGCGTCCCGGTTCTGTCATGCGTCGTCATGCGACGGTGCGTGGCCACTCCTTTTTCCCTCCTTATTGTATGGCGAAGAAAGCGAAGAAGTCCCTCAAAAAATCCAAGCCCGCAAAAGCGGTGAAGAAGGTTGTCAAAAAGGTCGCCCCCAAAAAGGTAGTGCCGAAGGCCGCCATCAAGGCTGCAGCCCCCGCCGCACGGCCAGGATCGAAATTTCAATTAAAAAAAGGAGGGGGAAAGCCGGTGGAGCAGCAGGACATCCTGAGGCCGCTCAAGAAGTTGAACGTCCCGAAGAAGCCCTACCAGATGCATGTAGATGAAGAGGTGGTGCCGCATGTGCACCCGCACGTGATTCCGCCCGCGGGACGCACGCCTGCGGTCTTCGCGCGGTTGCCGGACTTGCCACAGCCCAAGAAAATTGAAATGGGGCGCGTGTTGTTGGTTGAACAAGACGATCACTCGCACGTGCCATCACTCATTGAAATGCAGATCCTCAGCTACAAGTGGTTCCTGACCGAAGGCCTCAAGGAACTACTGGAAGAGATCACGCCGATCACGGACTTCTCGGGCAAAAAGCTCGAGCTCCGCATCCTCGGCCACACCTTCGACGTTCCCAAGTACGACCCCGAGACCTGCAAGCGCCGCAACCTCAGCTACGAAGGTGCCATGAAGGGTTACGTCCAGCTGATCAACCGCGAAACGGGTGAAATCAAGGAGCAGGACGTATTCCTAGGCTCCATCCCGCTGATGACCGATTCCGGCACATTCGTCGTGGACGGCATCGAGCGCGTGGTCGTCCACCAATTGGTCCGCTCCCCGGGCGTGTTCTTTAGCAAGATGCCCGACCACCCCAAGTACCATGCCGCCAAGATCATCCCGAAGCGCGGCGTGTGGCTGGAAATCGAGACGGACCGCCGCGGCATCATCAGCTGCAAGATCGACCGCAAGCGCAAGATCCCCATCACGCAGCTGCTCCGCGTCTTCGGCTACGCCGGCGATGGCCAGATCCTCGACCTCTTTAAGGACATCACGAACCCCGACCACGATTACATCCTCACGACCCTCGAGAAAGATCCGGTCCGCACGGTCGAAGAGGCGTACCAGAGCGTCTACCGCAAGATCCGCCCCGGTGACCTTGCGACGCCCGAAAACGCCAAGCAGCTGATCGATTCCCTCTTCTTCGACTTCAAGAAGTACGACATGGGCTCCATCGCCCGCTACAAACTGAACCGCCGCTTCAACCTCAAGACGCCAAGCGACGAAGCACACCGCGTCTTCCAGGTCAGCGACTTCCTTGAGATCCTCCGCGAACTCGTCCGCCTCAACAACGGCGTCGGTGTGGCCGATGATATCGACCACCTCAGCAATCGCCGCGTCCGCTCCGTCGGCGAACTTGTGCAGAACAAGTATCGCGTGGGCCTCGTCCGCACCGAGCGCATTGTCAAGGATCGCATGACCGTGATGGACATCGAGACCGTCACCCCCACCCAGCTCATCAACTGTCGCCCGATCACGGCCGCGATGCGCGAATTCTTCGCGAGTTCGCAGCTCTCTCAGTTCATGGACCAGACGAACCCGCTGGCCGAACTCGCCCACAAGCGCCGCCTCTCGGCGATGGGTCCCGGAGGACTCTCCCGCGAGCGCGCGAGCTTCGACGTCCGCGACGTGCACACCAGCCACTACGGCCGTATCTGTCCGATCGCGACTCCTGAAGGTCCGAACATCGGTCTCGTCGTCCACTTGGCAGGGTTTGCCCGCGTGAACGAATACGGATTTCTCGAGACCCCGTATCGCGAGGTGAAACACACGATTCCGCTCGATCCCGACAGGCTTCTCGGCCGCATCCTGGACGTCACAGTAAAGGAGAGCCGCAAGGTGGTCGCCAAGGAAGGTGAGGTGATCGATAAGAAGGATTTGGCACGCAAAATCGTCTCGATCCTCAAGAAGGAAGGCGCCAAGGACATCGCCGTGCGCGCCTACATCACGAGCAAAGTCATCTACGTCGACGCCGAGCAGGAGCGCCACCTCACGATCGCCCAGGCTGAAACGCACACCAGCGAGTTCGACGAATTCATGACGACCCGCGTTTCCTCCCGCAAAGCAGGGGAGCCGCTGCTCGCCCATGTCCGCGACATCACGCACGTCGACGTTTCGCCCCGCCAGATCCTCTCGATTTCCACCTCTCTCATCCCATTCCTGGAGCACGATGACAACACCCGCGCATCCATGGGCACGAACATGCAACGCCAAGCCGTCCCGCTGATCAAGCCGCACTCGCCGCTCGTCGGCACCGGTATCGAAGGCCTCGCCGCCCGCGCATCGGGCCACGCGCTCCTTGCCGAAGAGGACGGTGAAGTTACCGCCGTCGATTCGCGCGAAGTCTCCGTCGTCTACAGCTCGGGAAAGAAGCGCACCCACAAGCTCCACACATTCGTTCGCAGCAACCAGGGCACGTGTTTCCACATGCGTCCTCGCGTGTTGCGCGGCCAGAAAGTCCGCCGTGGCGAACCGCTCGCTGATGGCGCGTCTGTTGAGGACGGCGAATTGGCACTCGGGCAGAACCTACTTGTCGCCTACATGTCGTGGGAAGGCTACAACTTCGAAGATGCTGTCATCATCAGCGACCGCGTCGTGGAGGAAGGGTTCTTCGACTCCGTCCATATCGAGTCCTACATCACAGACGTGCGCGATACCAAACTCGGACCAGAAATCGTCACGCGCGACATCCCGAACGTCGGCGAAGCAAAACTCAAGGATCTCGGCACCGACGGTGTCGTCCGCATTGGTGCGACCGTCCACGAAGGCGACATCCTGGTCGGCAAGATCACGCCGAAAGGGGAGACCGAACTCACCCCTGAGGAACGCCTTCTGCAAGCCATCTTCGGCGACAAGGCGAAGGATGTGAAAGATTCGTCCCTGCGTCTCCCCGGCGGTGCTGGCGGAAAGGTGGTCGACGTCCACATCTTCGACCGCGCGGAGGGCGACGAACTGCCTACGGGCGTCATCAAGCAGATCAAAGTCTTCGTCGCACAGACCCGCAAGATCCAGGTGGGTGACAAGATGGCCGGCCGCCACGGGAACAAAGGCGTCGTGTCACGCGTCGTCCCGCGCGAGGACATGCCGTTCCTCGCGGACGGCACACACGTCGATATCATCCTGAACCCGCTCGGTGTCACCTCCCGCATGAACATCGGACAGATCCTCGAGACCCACTTGGGTTGGGCATGCAAAGAGCTCGGCATCAAGATCGCGACGCCGCCGCTCAACGGGATCTCCCCCGAACAGATCGATGAATTCCTGAAGCAGGCAAAACTTCCCAAGTCCGGGAAGATCCAGCTCTTCGATGGTCGCACCGGCGAACCGTTCAAGTACGAGACGACCGTCGGGCAGGTGTACATGCTCAAACTTCTCCACCTTGTCGAAGATAAGATCCACGCTCGCTCTGTCGGACCGTACTCGCTTGTCACCCAGCAGCCGCTCGGAGGCAAGGCGCAGCACGGAGGACAGCGCTTCGGGGAAATGGAAGTGTGGGCGCTCGAGGCCTACGGCGCCGCATACACGCTGCAGGAAATGCTCACGATCAAGTCCGATGACGTCATCGGCCGCAGCAAAGCGTACGAGGCGATCGTCAAGGGCGAACCGATCCGCCGTCCGTCCATTCCGGAATCCTTCAACGTCTTGGTGAAAGAACTCCAAGCGCTGGGTCTCAAAGTCGAACTGCTCAAGTTCAAGGAGGAAGTCGCTCCCGAGGAACGCGTGACGGTCGACGAAGGCGTCATCGAACCGGTCGAGCTCAGCTCCCGTATCGAGGCGGAAGAAGCCGCCGAAGGCGCGGTGCCCGAGGCCGACAAGATCGCCGAACTGGAGGAGATCAGCACCGAGCCCATCGAGGAAGTGATCGCCGGCATCGAAGAAGGCGCCGAGGTCGAAGCCTCCGGCGAAGGGGCCAAACAAGAAATGCAGGATGCCGCGAGTGAGGAAGCGCAGGAAGCGGCGTAAACGGAATCTCTACCCCCTCCCCCAGCCCCTCCCCCTGAGGGGAGAGGGGAGTTGGGGTATCTCCACAATTCAACAAGCCCCTTTCTCCCGCGCACGGGGGAAAGGGGTTGGGGATAGGGGGTTTTGAGTGGATGTTCCACACCCCCATGGAACATCCGAACGTGGCTTACATAAGAGTAAAAGTCTCCATCTCAAAAAGTGATCTTCTCCGACCCCCCTCCCGCGATCAGCCGGGACTTTTTACGATGATCGACCGCTCTTTCTCCTCGCAGGCAGGTATGCCTGCACTTCTATTTCTTTCCCCCATTTCTTATGAAATCGGTGAATACTGTCACACTTCTCGGGAACGTCTCGCGCGATCCCGAACTTAAATCCACCCCGACCGGGCAGACCGTCTGCACGTTCGGCCTTGCCACCAACCGCGTCTGGAAGGACGCGAATGGCGAGAAGCAGACCCTTCCCGAGTTCCACAACGTTATCGCGTGGGCTGGGCTCGCCGATCTCTGCGGCAAGTACGTCAAAAAAGGGAAGCCCCTCTACGTGAAGGGCTACCTCAAGACCCACACCTGGGAAGACAACCAGAACAAGATGAAGCACTACATGACGGAGGTCGTCATGCAGGACCTGGTGCTCCTCGGTTCCAAGTCCGCCGCGAGCGATGCTGCGGAGGAAGTGGAGGACGAGGAAAAAGAGGAAGAGGCTGTCGCTGTGTGATCAGCTCTGGTAAAAAGCCGCGGGCAGTACTGCTCGTGGCTTTTTTACATTCATGAAAATTATTCCCCGAACCTTATTTAGGTTCTGCAGAAACTATTCTGCCACCTAAATCAATTAGCATCCGTGCGTGCAACTCGTTGATTCCCTGTCCGACTGTTTCATCCAAAATTCTACAGCGTCATTTACGATTGGATCCGGGGCTTCATTGCGTCTCTCCATCTACCGTCCCCTCAGAGTTCAATAATTCCTCAAGTGCGTTTCTGCATTGATTTGTTAGACCTATGCCAGCGAGAGGATCCTTGTAGAGATCCTCTATGGATATCTTTTTTCTTTCCGCGACGTATTGTGCGTGCAGCGCCTCGGCAGTATTCCTCCTTGTGTCATTAAGAGGTAATGCGTCTGCCTTCGTGAGGAGGGCCGCAATTTTTGCGTGGTCTTCTCGAGACTTGGCATTAATCTCACGCAAAAGCCTGACTTCTGCCGCAAGCTCTTGCTCAGGCCGTATTTTTGGAGAAATCTCAGTCATTGCCGCAGTATTATGCCATTTTTATGAATGTCAATTATTCACGTCATTTCCCCGCCTTTCCCCCTCTCCAAAAGGCTTTTTTCTCCTTGACCCCCCTCCCGCCCCGAGTAAAATCCCTTCGCTCTATGCAGCTTCCCGTCCACCCGCAGGAATAGTGTCGTTTTGACTACTAATTCTGCGGGTGTGCGTGAGCCACCCGCTTTTTTTATCCCCTGATAATAAAGCAGCCTGACCGGTCGTTTGCTCGTCTGCTCGGGTGTGTGGTGCTCCTTCTTCCTCGCCGTGCTTCTTGTCAGCATCGGAAACCGTTTGTAGCGAAGACTTCTTCATCGCTACAGACACAATAAAAGAGAATCAATTCATTAGTATTTTGTGAACAAGACTGGAGTAGTACCCAGCTTGTAGCACATGAACAGTATTTTTTGAGAAATGTTACTCATCGCAACACATGGATGCCTCGACTCTGCATTCCGATGAAGGACGTGGCCAGCAACGATATGCTTCGGTGAGCCGCTAGGCAGGCGTTACCAGCCGAAGATTTCCGAATGGGGAAACCCCACGAGAGTTCTGTCTCGTGATCCGCTCACGCGGAAGGTCACTCTGTGAACTGAAACATCTCAGTAACAGAGGAAAAGAAATTAAATTAAAGATTCCCCCAGTAGTGGCGAGCGAACAGGGATCAGCCCAAACCGCGTACTTGTACGCGGGGTTGTAGGACCTCGATATGTGATTCCTTCCTTTATAGAAGAACGTCCCTGGAACGGGCGGCCATAGAGGGTGATAGCCCCGTAAGCGAAATAGAGGAAGACACTAGAGGAATCCTGAGTAGGGTCGGACACGTGAAATCCGGCCTGAATCCGGGTGGACCACCATCCAAGGCTAAACAGATGCAGAGATCAATAGCGGATAGTACCGTGAGGGAAAGGTGAAAAGCACCCCGGAAGGGGGATGAAATAGTCTCTGAAATGTGTTGCGTCCAAGGAGTCGGAGCGGACTTGTTCCGTCACGACGTTCCTTTTGCATAATGAGCCAACGAGTGTGTTCTCAGTGGCGTGGCTAAGGCAGTTTCCTAGCCGGAGCCGGAGCGAAAGCGAGTCCGAACAGGGCGCTTGTCGCTGGGACACGACCCGAAACCGGGTGAGCTATCCATGAGCAGGTTGAAGCCCGCCGAAAGGCAGGTGGAGGACCGAACCATAGCGTATCGCAAGACGTTGGGATGACTTGTGGATAGGAGTGAAAAGCTAATCGAACCCGGAGATAGCTGGTTCTCCTCGAAATGCCTTTAGGGGCAGCCTCGTCGGGCACGGCGGGGGGTAGAGCGACTGTTTGGATGCGGGAGTCACCTCGACTTACCAAATCCTGACAAACTCCGAATACCCGCCTTTAATGCCGACGGGAGTGAGACAGTGGCAGCGAATTGCCATTGTCGTAAGGGAAAGAGCCCTTACCATTCGCTAAGGTCCCAAATTATCGTTCAGTGGGAAAGGTGGTGTATGTGCATCAACAACCAGGAGGTTGGCTTAGAAGCAGCCATCCTTTAAAGAAAGCGTAACAGCTCACTGGTCGACGCACGTATGCGCCGAAAACTCAACGGGGCTAAACGATAAACCGAAGCGGTGGATCTCCTATGTCCTTCGGGACGTAGGTGGTGGTAGAGGAGCGTTCCGTTCAGCTGTGAAGCAGTGTTGTGAAGCATTGTGGAGCGTACGGAAGCGAGACTGTTGGCATGAGTAACTACTAGGCAGGTGAAAACCCTGCCCGCCGAATCCCCAAGGTTTCCCACGCAACGGCAATCGGCGTGGGGTTAGTCGGTCCTAAGGTCAGGCCGAAAGGCGTAGCCGATGGATAACAGGTCAATATTCCTGTACTTCTCGGGAATCGATAAAAGGGCGGTCGTTGAGAGTTTTACGAGCCTCTGTCTCTACCATTTTGTACATATACATAGACGCAGGTCTTCGACCTGCGGATCGCGCGTCGAAGACGCGCGCTATGTGTCCAAGATGGTAGAGATATGTTCGCGAAAAAGGATACTTCCGTTCTAGGAGCGGTGTGACGGGATGGGAAGATCGCAGCGTGCGCATTGACTGCACGTGTAACACGTAAGACGTTGAGAGTGGTAGGGAAATCCGCCACTTGAGTCGAGCGTGGAATCCAAATGGCTCCCGCGAGGGGGTCGAGTGCGTACCTTTCCGTCTCCAAGAAAACCATCGCTCACAGAGTTCCGGGAAACCGTACCGCAAACCAACACCGGTGGGGTGGTCGAGTAGACCAAGGCGAACGGGAAAACTCGCGTTAAGGAACTCGGCAATGAAGCGTCCGTAACTTCGGGATAAGGACTACCAGTCTGTAGTGGATTGGTTGCAACAAAAGAGGTCAGGCGACTGTTTATCAAAATCACAGGTCCCTGCTAAGCTGCAAAGCAATGTATAGGGGCTGATGCCTGCCCAGTGTCAGAAGGTCACGTAAGGGGGTTTACGCCTCCGAACTAAGCCCTGATGAACGGCGGCCGTAACTATAACGGTCCTAAGGTAGCGAAATTCCTTGTCGGGTGGTCGAATAACCCCGTACCAGTCGCGCTTCGGCGCTCCGGTACAGGGCATGCTTGCCCGAATGATCAGCAATGATCAGCACTGAGGAATTTTTTCTAGATTTTGATAGTAAGTCTCGCGGTCGAGACCCGCGATGCCCCAAGCGAAAGCAAAGGGCGATCTCATAATTATTTTTTTGTTGGCGCCGAGCGCAGGCATACTTGCCTGCAAAGAGTTAAGGAATCTCTCTAAAAATTCTGATTACAGACCGTATTGTGGATACCATTCACCCCACGTCGCTCGCTTCGGCGAGCTATGCGGGGCAAACAGTGTAAAACGTCGCCATATGCTGGAACATCCGAGTATCCCCTATGCCGTAAGGTACGGGGTGCGGACAATCAGCAGGAAAGAATTTCTTATTTTTCTTCCATTCATTATGACACGTACCAAAGAATCTCCGGCTCTCGACGACAAGCAATTGCCGAAGGGAGTAGATGGATACAATCTCGCCTTGATTGAAGCGGCACCTGCTGCCATTTGGCAGTTAGGTTTTGCAGAGATATGCGGGAATTACCGTCAGGAAATTCAGGAGTGCGGTGCATTCAGTGAATCGGATAATAAGAACTGATCCTCAGAGACTTTACGCGATGCCCGCGACTTGTTCCTCGTTACGCTCGTGACTCTGTCACGAGCTACTCGGAATGACAGTCGCGGAGATGATAAAGTCCGATCCCTGTGGCGACACAGGGCGCGCGAAATTGAAGCGCGGCTAAAAAACAATCGTTATGTCCCTCGATACGAAAATCGCTCGGCGATTTTCTACTCGGGATGACATAGGTGTAAGTGCGCTCCTGCAAGGGAGATCTCGGTTCACCACCGAGAGGAACGCGCTGAATTGAAAATTGATAATTGAAAATGGGAAATTATTTTCCATTTACCATTTTTCATTTTTCATTCGCATGTTTATGAAGTTCCGACCCGCACGAATGGTATAACGGTCTGATCACTGTCTCGACGCGAGGTCCGGTGAAATTTCAATCCTGGTGCAAATGCCAGGTAGACCACGGTAGGACGAAAAGACCCTATGAAGCTTTACTGTACGCTGACATTGTTTCGTTGATTTGCGTGCGCAGAATAGGTGGGAGGCTTTGAGGCTCTAGCTTCGGTTAGGGCGGAGCCAACTTTGAGATACCACCCTCGCGTTTCGCCGAAACTCACCCTGTCTCTGAAACAGAGCGGGGGACAGTGTTTGCCGGGCAGTTTAACTGGGGCGGTTGCCTCCTAAAGTGTAACGGAGGCGCGCAAAGGTCCACTAGCGCCGGATGGAAATCGGCGTTGTCGTGTAATCGCACAAGTGGGCCTGACTGTGAGACTTACAGGTCGAGCAGGGACGAAAGTCGGTGATAGTGATCCGGCAGCCGGACAACTTATACTTGTCCTTACCACGTGGGTGGGCTGTCGCTCAACGGATAAAAGTTACTCTAGGGATAACAGGCTGATCGGTTCCAAGCGCCCACAGCGACGAACCGGTTTGGCACCTCGATGTCGGCTCATCGCATCCTGGGGCTGGAGAAGGTCCCAAGGGTTGGGCTGTTCGCCCATTAAAGCGGTACGCGAGCTGGGTTCAGAACGTCGTGAGACAGTTTGGCCTCTATCCTCCGTGGTCACTTAGAAACGTGAAGAAAGTTGCTCCTAGTACGAGAGGACCGGAGTGAACAAACCTCTGGTGTACCTGTTGTCGCGTCAGCGGCATTGCAGGGTAGCTATGTTTGGACGGGATAACCGCTGAAAGCATCTAAGTGGGAAGCCCCTTCTGAGATTGCGTTTCTCCATCAGCCCGCCGGAAGACGACCGGCTAGATCGGCCACAGATGTACGTGCGGCAACGCATTCAGTCGAGTGGTACGAACGGGCAATTGAACATTTTTCAACCTTAGCCTTTAACAGCTAGGGATACTGTTCGTGTGCTACAACTTGGGCACGCCAGGTTCTATACTATGTCACCCCGAGTAGCTCGTGACGGAGTCACGAGCGTAACGAGGGGCAATAATTGATTCTTCAAATCATGAGTGCAGTGTTCTGGTGCTTTTTGCGGCGGGGTCACACCTGATCCCATTCCGAACTCAGCAGTTAAGCCCGCCAGCGCCGATGGTAGCTTCCCAGAACGGGGCGCAAGAGTAGGTCAGCGCCAGAACTTTGCACTCAT
>SICS01000003.1 GCA_009691305.1 Candidatus Peribacteria bacterium
AATAAGATTTCTGCGATTGTTTTCGATAAGACGGGAACACTCACCAAAGGGAAGCCGGAAGTTACAGACATCCTCGCGTTCGGTAGTACTGAAGAGAAGGTGCTGCGGATTGCCGCCAGTTTGGAGCAAGGCTCTGAGCATCCGCTTGCGGAGAGCATTGTGAATTATGCGAAGGCCAAGAATGTCACACTCACCCAGACGGAGAACTTCAAGGCCATTCCTGGTCGTGGAGTCGAAGGATCGATCGACGGCGCGATATATTTTCTTGGTAACAGGATATTCATAGAGCAGAGATGCCCCTTACCTCCATCTGAGAATGAGAAGATGCGTCAGCTTGAAGAGCGCGGCAAGACCGTCATGCTTTTGAGCAATGGAATAGAAGTTCTTGGCATGATTGCGGTTGCCGATACAGTAAAAGAAACATCGAAAGAAGCTGTGAACCGACTGCGGCAGATGGGTATTGAGGTCTACATGATCACAGGGGATAACATGCGGACGGCCAACGCTATCGCAAAAAATCTTGGTATCACCAATGTACTTGCGGAAGTGCTGCCGGATCAGAAGGCAAAAGAAATTCAGAGACTTCAGAGCGGCCTTCCACGGCCGCGTCGTGTCGCGATGGTCGGCGATGGCATCAATGACAGTCCAGCGCTAGCACAAGCCGATCTCGGCATTGCTATGGGCAGCGGCACGGACATTGCAATGGAAACGGGCGGCATTGTGCTCGTGAAAAATGATCTGCGAGACGTTGTGACGGCGATTAAACTCAGCCGTGCGACGGTCGGGAAGATCAAGCAAAATATGTTCTTCGCGTTATTCTTCAACGTCATCGGTATTCCAATTGCCGCACGGGCATTCATAGATTTCGGGGTTGTCCTCCGACCGGAGCTTGCTGGCTTTGCGATGGCATTTAGTTCCGTTGCTGTCGTCACAAACTCACTTCTCCTCAAGGGTTTTCATCCAACGAAGCGCAACTGGTTCTCGGATTTCGCTCCAATTCTCATGGCCGTAGGCTTCACGGCCCTCTTTGTCCTCTTCGCGAAGATCAGTAATTGATTCTATGAAATTTATACATTTCCCCAAAAGCGGCTGGAAGAAAATTCTGCTTGTAGTATCGCTCATGACTCTGCTGCTTATTGTTTTGCCTGTGTTTGCAGTTACTGGTTTTGTCTTGGCCAAATGCCCTCATCGAGAGATCTCCATCCCTATCCAAACACACACAACTACTATCGAAGATCTGACGGTGTACTATAGAACTGCCGGTGACCCTACAAAAAAATCAGTTGTCTTTCTCCATGGTTGGGGTGGTCGATTGGATGGTCGCTGTGGGACCGATGCAGTGATTGCCGAGCTAGCGAAAGATTTTTTCGTGGTTGCGCCAGAACACCCTGGACTGATTCGTTCGGAAGCACCTACTAAACTGTGGAGCTATGAAGAATATGCCAACGCTCTGCATACATTGCTCATGCCTCTGAAACTGCAAAAGCCCATTGTGATGGGGCAATCATTTGGAGGAGGCATTGCGGCTGCATACGCAGTACAATATCCAGAAAATGTTGTTGGTGTCGTTCTTGTAGATGCCGTAATGACGAACCGACGATACAACTGGTACATGCGCACAAAGCACACGTGGGATGCACTGTCCGTACCAATCATGGAATCAAAGCTCGTTCCTGCATTTTTGAAGAGAGTTGCGGCTAATCTCTGGCTTGGTACGCCATTTAGTCTTCTTGATGGTCAGGGTCTCCAACGAACGGCAATCATGTGGAAAATCGACAAATACAAGGACGTCGAAAAGCCGTTGGATGTGGACTATACAAAACTGCCCGCTCCTTTGATTCTTGTTTGGGGGGAGAGCGATACCTTTACGACTCCACTTGCTCGCGCGAAAGAAATTCATGCACAAGTGCCAACATCACACTTGATTATTGTTCCCGGATCACACACCGTTCTTTATCAGAAACCGGATAAAATCGTTCCTCTCATTACTTCCAAACTTCTTGCACTATGACTGCACGTACTTCTCCCGTCCGACTGATTACCGCTGCACTGTTCTCAGCAGTTCTCGCAGGAACCTGGGATGTCTGGTGGCACGGAGCGCTTGGCCGTGAATCGTTCTGGTCGCCGCCGCACCTCCTGCTCTACACATCAGTCATCGTTGCGATTGTCACGGGTTTCTATGGATGGTGGAAGACGAAGGAGCGAAGTTGGAAGTGGCTCGCTATCGCACTCATTCTCATTCCTGCATCTGCACCTTTCGATGAAATATGGCATCGGATTTTTGGCGTGGAGCCGGTCAATAGTCCGCTGATTATTTGGAGTCCACCGCATGTAATCCTTGCTCTCGTATTGATTACGAGCTTCTTAATGCTCTTCGTTCGGATTGCACATGAGGAACGCGATGTGATTGCAAGGCATCTCCTCCAGAGCGCCACGCTCGCTTCTGTGCTGAGTTTATTGCTCTTCCTTGCAACGCCGCTCGAACCGACCGGTCCCTATCACCTTCTCGGATTTGGCGGTGCAGCCGTAAGCAGCGGCATGATCGTGCTCGTGTTCCTCTTGGCACGGGAATGGATGCAGCGCTTTGGGAGCTCGCTCACGGTCGCAGGCATCTTCATGCTCCTTGCCGCCATGAATTTCGGCGAGAAGTTGGCACCGAATGTCACTATCCAGCCGCACGATCACTCACCAGGCTGGCTCTTGATCTTCGCATGCCTCGTACCTGCGGAGGCTGTTGATCTTCTGCACGATAGACCCCTGTGGCTGCGCGGAGGCCTCATCGGACTTTTCCACGGCGGCTTGCTTTACGGTTTCTCCTCTCGCTTCTTCGATCCACAATTCCAGTACGGCACAACGGAGATGTGGACTGCGATCATTGCCAGCGTTGTTGTAGGTGTCTTGATCGGTTTCATTCTCACTTTTTCTTCACGTTTTACTTCTGTTTTCCGTAGCTCATTATGAAAAACGTAGCACCTCTTCTTCTCATCGGCGTCCTCCTCCTCGGGGCATGCGCCCCCACTTCACTGCAACATTCGATGAATAGCGGTGGACATAGGAGTGGCAGCAATGCATCCATTGGTGAGGGGCACGTGATGGAGCAAGGGACTCGCAACCTCACGGTTCAGGAAGAAAAAGGCGCGTCGTCATCCGATCTTGCATTTTCCGTTCGTGAAAATGGCGATGTGTTCACCCACTATGGCGTGAGCCACACTAAGGAGATGCACTTCGTCATCATTCGTGACGATTTGCAGCATTTCAGTCACTTGCACCCGACACGCGATTCCCAAGGCATCTGGCACATAGACTTCAAATCCGAAGCCGGTGGCACTCATTGGCTCTATGCAGATTTTGTGGATAGTGAAGGAGATTCCTACTACCCACGCTTCCAGAAAACATTCGCAGGCGATAAAGGACAGTATGGTCTCGTGAAGGATTTCTCAACCTCCAAGACAGTGGATGGCTATCACATAACAATGAAACCGAGCCTGAACGGGAACAGCGCGACATTCGCCTATGAAGTTACCGATGCCAAAGACAATCCCGTAAAGTTTGAAGACTATCTTGGTGCGAAAGGACACAGCATTCTACTCACGCCAAGCGGCAACATTATTCATGCACACGCTGAAGATGTTCCACCCGTCTTTGAAACAAACGTAATGACCGGCTCTTTCTACCGCATGTTCACGCAGTTTCAGATCAATGGGAAGGTTGTTACTGTGCCTTTTGACTGGCAACTGTAATTCCTTCTCTCCTTTCGCATGCAAAAATCTGAATCCATCTTCTGGGGTCTGTCGAGAAAGATGTTCTGGATCAGGTCGTTCCAATTTGGCTCCCCCGGCCCCTCTCCGCGCTTCGCGCTACGCCGGGGCCTCGGAGGAAGTGAAAGAATCCTGGCGGCTTTTGTGAAAGTTAAAATATTCTGGCTCCCCTGACTGGCTGTTTTCCGAACTTCTCGGAATATACCATACACTCCGTCAGTACTGTCCTCCTATCATGACTTAATTCGGAATATCTTGGTTATTCTCTGGTCTTCAGATGAGCCATATGCCTCTGCAAGATCTGCTGGAACGCTGAGGGGAATTCCTCGACACTCGCCGGAATAACACTCTCTTGACCGAAGTGGAATTTCACCATTCCGGCGATATCTGGTTCGGGGGTGATAGCCGTGCCTTCCATTGGGGTTTTCTGACGTGCTGCATCAGCAGCATCTCTTGTCTCCGAGGCTTGCGTGGTGCTATCGGTGATAAAGACCATCAGAGAACCGATGCGTTCGGCTTCGGTACGCATTTGCTGCTTCTTTTTCACGATGCGAGGCAGGGCCACATTGATCGCATTCGCATCTTCATTATCTCCTCCAAAATCATGCAGCATCGTCATGAGGCGCGATTTCACACGACCATCGTACGCTTCGTCGAAACCCTTAATGAGATATTTCTCATCATCACCAATATTCTTGTTGTCACTCGCGAGAATTTCTATGGCCACGCTGTGATCCTTCGAGCCTTCGCAGGTCTCAATGCAGGATTTCACTGCATTTTCGATGCGTTGACGATCCTGATACATCGAGCCGCTGACATCGATGAGAACTTGCAGAATGAGAGCAACATTCTCGGGGATTTTCCTTTTACCGAGGGGTTTTTCCTTACCGGTGTTTTTTCGACGGATAAGGTTCATGACACTGAAGCGGATACCCTTTGTGCCATAGACGTATTGCGGTTCGATAATTTTGGGTACGAACCGTTGGAAAACACGCTTCATTTGGTTTGTACCGGGGATGACTTGTTTTCTATATTCCTCGTATTCCTCACGGAGTTTCGGATCTTCAAAACCATCGCGGTTCTTTTTAAGGAGATGATCCGCATCATCGCGCTTCCCTTTTGCATCAGTGTTTTTCTCCGCCTGATCTTTCTTTCCCTTCGCTTCCTTCTCTAAACGTTTCTGATGCTTCTCAATCATCTTCTGGAGAATTTGCTTCAAATGATCAGGCCATGAGGAAGGGTCTCGCGGATTGAGAGGCGGATCGCCCTCGGGAATTTTCGGCTGGCCTGTACCTTCCTCCGGCTGGTCTGCATTTGGTTCACCTGTAGATCCCTCTTCCCCCTCGTCGCCTTCATCTTGGTTTTTCTTCTGGGAAGAAGGTGGAAACTCATCGAGCAATCGTTTCATTGCCGGCCAGAGATGATCGACAATCAGCTTTTCCACCTCTGCATTGACCTTCATTGGTGGGAGCGACGCATCGCCGGTAATTTTTGCGATGATTGGTTCAATCTTCTTGTATTCCTCAAGTGCTCGCGGATGGAGGTCATCGAGACTCCACGGCTTCTCTGTCCCTTTGAGTTCCTTCGCATGCAGTGCCCAGAGTCGTTCAAGCTTCATCATGAATCCCAGCTGTTCTGCGGGAGACATTTTCCCTTTTGCAATTCCCTGGGCGATATTCGGGATGATCAACTGCCTGTTTTTCTCGAAAAGCTGCAAACGCTGGTTATCGCGCAGCGGCCCTCCTACCAAGCGTTCCATGCGCGGATCTTCCACAAGATTATCGAGCTGCAGGAGGTGCTTGGGATCGTGGCCATCCCTTTCCGCAAGGCTCCTAAATCGATCGCAACGGCTGAAATCCGTCCATTCGGCATGGCCACGCTCATGGGCGATCTCGCCGCGAAGGAAGTCCTTGGATGCTCCGCCTGCCGCGAAGATGAAAGGAATGCCGATGAGATACGTTTTTTTGCTGGGATCATCAACAATTTCCCCCGCATTCGTTGTTTTCTTTCCCGGCACTTGAGCGCAACAGAACGTATCGAGTTTCGGATCGGTATAAATTTCGATGCTGCGGTCGGGCGCTTGGGCGGAGCGTTCAAGATCCAACAGGAGCTGATCAACTTGCTCGGCAGTCATGTTCTTCATGTTGTCCTTCAATTTCTGCATGAATGCATCCGCGTCGCCGAGGATCGACTCAGGCGGATTGTCGTTGTCAGGCCCGTGTTGCGGTTGATGGATGGACATGAGTATTACGAAGGAATGTTTTTAGGCATGTGATTTTCACGGTATTTCTCGATTCGCGTCTGTACGGCCTCATCGCTCACGCTGTTCACACGATGGAGAAGCAAGAGCCCACGATGCCGAGCCAGTACGCTTGCGGACTTCACGGACACGAGTGACGGGAGACCGAGGGACAGCGCTCCCTGCACCTGACAAAGCTCCGACAAAATATCCGGATCCTCCGTATCCACATTGTCCAAAATGAGGTCACCTTTATGCTGTTTCATGAGTGCAGCATGCGTCTTGGTCAGTCGTGTCACCTTCGGAAGACTCAACATTTCGCGGTGCCGGCCAAAGATCGACGCTGTTTCGTCAGTGATCTGTTCCAAGGAATCAAAGTTCAGAAATACATTCCTTGCAACTAGAATATTTGCCGCGCTGGGAGTGAGGCTTTTCAGCTTCGAAAAATTGAGCGAAGGGACATCTTTGTGGTTCACGATCAGAGAAGCAATGTCAGCGGGCAGAACCGTCAATCCGGAAAAATGTCTGATATTCCCCTGACGAATTTCTTCGAAAATCGAGACATTCTTCCGCATTTCATCCGTTTCCGTCACTGACGCGCACGCTGTACGCGCCGCCACGCGCACATCATGCATTTGTTCATCGGTCACGGGCGCATCAGCTGCTACTTGTTTATGAATCACCCCGAGCGATGTAAGAACATCCTTGGATGCTTCTGCAGACAACTCCATCCCCGGCGCTTGCGAGCTTCTTGGCTCTTGCGCGTCATCTTTCTCTTCCCGATAGGTGTTAGGGAATGCATTCATTGGATTATGAAGAAAAATCAGGGGGAGGAAGGCCGTACTGTTCCATGACTCTGCGATGTTTTTCCCGCGCTGCCTCATCACGAGCTGCATCCGTATACGACATATACGTATACTCACTGTCTGAGTGCAGTTCGGTCTGGTCAATCACGCCGTAGTACGGACTATCCACTTCTCTTTCAGCCAAAATTCGCAAGACCTCATCATCCTTTTCTCGTGTCAGGCGCAAATTACTCATTTCCAATTTTCCAGGCATTTTCGCCAATGCACTGGCGATGTCCGCATGCAGCTCTCGTAAGCCTTGCAGACTCACGCCATCCGAATGAGTTGCGATAATCTCTGCCTGTTCGATCGTGAGCGATTCGTAGCCAAGCACCAATCGTCCTTGTGTTTTCACCAGCTCCTGAAGAATTTCCGTTGGCATGTCTTTCCACGTTCCCACATGAAGCCCCCCAGCATGCTTGCTCAGTTCGCGTGCGGCTTCGAGTGACATGTGTTCTACGCCAAAAATAACGAGATCCTCCTGATGCTCACCCAGAGCCTTGGCGGCACGAGTGGAATTCAGAGAAGAAATATTGAGCGAAAGAAAATATTTTAATTGTGCCAATTCTTCCAGCACATCATCCGGAGGATTTTCGAGATTGTAAAACATCAGTCCTCCAGCATGTCTTTTGAGCAATGCCGCCTGCTTTTGGGTCAGTGTCTTCACTCCCAAACTCAGGCTACTGCCCGTGTGCTGCGCAAATTCCTCCGCAAGGTCATCGGAGAGCTCTTCAAGACTGTAGAGGTCGACCCTGTCGATATTGCGAAATTCTTTAGCCGCATCTACCGATAAAGATTTCAGCATAGGCAAATTACATGAGTCGGTATTTTTCTTCGCGATTATTTTTGCGATGTTGGTCGGGAGGTACGTCAACTGATAGATGCCGTACATATCCTCACCACTTGCGATCTGCTCCCACACTTTTTTGTTATTTTCCAAATCCGGCACATGGGGCAATGTGCTGAGAGAAATCTGAGCAGGGCCGACATCCACAATCAGGCCATGTAATGCACCCCGCACTTTTTCCATGTCACTCGCCATTAAGGAGCCATCATGTGCAATGCCGTGTGCGACACTTTCCATCTTTTCTAGCAAAATCTGCCCTTCGGGTGTTTCGGAGACGGGCGTGCGATTTCCATCCGCGTTTTCGGATTCTTTTTCGTGTTCGTCCCGATGGATGTTCGGTGTAGGAGGCATGGTAGTGATCAGATATAGGGATGTTTTTGTACTTCTTTTTCTATTGCAGGGGAAAGATATGTCCCGAAAACGTGTTGCTTAAAAGCGTGAGCCGCACGGTCGGAAATGGAAGTCAAACCTCGCAGGCCGATGGAATAGTGATGATCCCTCAAGGCCTGAATTGTTTCTTGAGAAAGCTCAGGCAGAGCCGGAAGCTTTTCCAGCATTAGGCTTTGTTTGTTCTTGAGGAGAGATCGGAATTGTTTGTCCGAAAGAGACGTTAGTCCATAAAGAGCGATATCACCGTTATGGTTGGCAATCCAACGAACAGTTTCTTCCGAAAATTCAGGTAAGGTCGTGATCTTACTCAAGGACAACGTATCTTTGGGACTATGGAGAAGACTACGAAATTCCGAATCAGAAATAGTCTCCAAACCCATCGAAAGACAGCCCCATTCCCTGTTGGACAGAGCGTTCTCCGTCTCTTTCGATAGAGCTGGAAGTTTTTTGATGCCATCCAATCGAATAGTGTTGCGCCGCTTGGAAAGCAGCTGCCTGAACTGTTTATCAGAAAGCGAGGAAATACCATCAAGCGACAAGTGAGCTTCATGATTCTCTAAAGCTCTGAGGACATCGTCAGAAAGTTCGGGGAGAGAATGCAGGCCATCGAGCCCAAGATCCCCGGTAATACTGAGCAACATTTGCAATTCCTGGCTGGAGATTGAGTTCAGCCCAGTAAGTCTGAGAGAGTCGCGTCTTCCGGAAGACAGAGCTTGTATGTTTTGTTCCGATAATGGAGGTAAGGATGACAGACCATCCATCTGCAATCCTCTCTTGCCACTGCGAAGAGCGAAGAACTGCTTTGTAGAAATAGATTGGAATCCGTTCAGTTCTATATACTTGTGGTTATCTCCCTGTAGAAGTCCTGCAATGGTTTCGTCGGACAATTTCGTAATGAGCGGAAATTTGAGAAAATAATCCTGATCTTTTGCGAGAGCGATCGCAATCGCCGGCGGAAGAATGGTCAGCTTGCTATGATTTGCGGATTTCCCATCCAAAATTTCCCTCCAAATTTTTCCATTTTGTTTCAGCTCTCCGTCTTCGAGAGTAAATGTTCTTCCTTCCACCGTGACTGATGCGCCTGCAATGGCAGATTCCAAGCTCTGAATGTGGGCTTGGTTCATTGGCGCATCCTGAGAAATATTCCGTTGAACAGATTCCAGAGTAGAATCAACGATTTTCGATGTAGGTGACGTCGATAACTCAACGTGCGCGGACGCGTTGGGGTCTGGCGTTTCATCTTCTATATTTTCCCGATGGATATTGGAGGTGATAGACATTGCAGAAATGCAAATGGTTTCAAATAATCTTAGTCTTTTAAGTCAGCTTCTTGCCGCATTTTTTTGATACGTATGTGTAGGTCAGAGCAACCGCCAATCCTCGCCTTTCCCTTTGCCAAAGCCTGTATTCCCAAATCTGAAATAGTACGCAATTCTGAGAAATATACTTCTCCATCATGCCGGGATAGCGACTGAGCTTGTGCGTCGGTGAGAGAACTCACTTTCCCAAGATTCAGTTTTCCCTTGTGCTTCGAAAATGATTCCGCCTGTGCATCGTTCATACTTTCTAAATACCACAATGACAGATTATCAGAGACCTTGGACAGGGCTTCGGCAGAACGATCAGTGAGTTGTGTTACCCCGAGCGTTACTGATTTATTCCCGGTTGCAAGAGAGACGATTCCCGTTTCAGAAATTGAACGTAGACGAATGAAGTCAAGCTCACCGCCGTAATTTTCCAGAAATTTTGCTTGAGTATTGGAGAGAACAGTAATTCCAAGTTTTAAATGTGTTCCCACATACTTACTCTTACTTTTGGTATGTTTCGCCAGCGATGCTAACTGCGCATCTGTGATTTGTTCCAATTCGCCAAAATTGATGTACGACTCTCCATCCTCATACTTGCGGACGAACTCATCTATATCGACGTTGCCAAAGCGAGTGACGTTCGCAAGATTCATCTTCCCCTCATGCTTGAAAAGGTGAGCGAGTGCCCCGTCAGAAAGAGTCTTCAGACCTGCAACATTAAGGTAACCTCGATGCTTGCTCAATTCTTTTGCAGCGTCCTCTGAAAGATCCTTCAGACGACAGAGCCAAAGTGCATCGCCAGCATGTCTTGCGAGTTCTTTTGCAACTTCAGGAGTGATGGACTGCAATTCATTTAAACGAAGTTGTTTTGGGGATCGCGCAAGAATCCGAGCTGTTTCGGGCGTTAGTTTCCGAAGACCAACTAAGTACACAAAGTGCCCCCTATTGAGGTGTACTATTTTCTCCGCAACAGGCTCTGTTATAAGAGTCATTTTTTCAATCTCCATCGTGTCTTCGTCAGACAAAACAGCCTTCCATATTCGAATGTTTTCTTTGTGTTCGGGATTAGTTTTCAATTCGGGAAGAGATACTTTTTCCCCTCCGACTACAACCATAGTATTTTCAAGTTCTTCACGAAAATGATGAATGTCCTTCCCAAGCACCGGATGATTGTGTTGAATCTTCGCTTCGATGTCTTCAGGTGGCTTTAGAAGCGACTGAGCGCTCGTCGATGATTCAATCTCCAAAGGAATGCTAGGCGTACTGTTTTCGCCTTGCTGATCGTGTTCGTCCCGATGGATGTTGGGGGGTGTACTCATGGTTTTTCCTGAATAGCGGGACAAAAAACTTTGCCATGGAACTGAATTTTTGCCTTATTCCTCAGAGGATCATTCAGCCACTCCTGCACTTCCGACGGGAACGAGGAAAAATCCACATTCACAAAGTACAAATTTGCACCTTCACATTTACAGAGGGCCCTTGCTGCCTCTGGAGTCATTGCTTCCACTGCAGGACAAAGTAGATAACCCTTAAATCTATGGAATGCTTTTGCAACTTCAACGTGCATCGCAGCCAAATTCGCTAGATAAAGCTCAACGTTTGGATCCAATGTTGCAAGATGTGCCGCCGCCTCCGGACTCAGACCGGTAACCTCTGCCAACGCCAAACGGCTTCCTTTGAAATGAGAAATACCACGCGCAGCTTCAGGCGTCAGAACAGTCAGATTCGATAAGGTCAATAACTTGATGTGTGATCGTCCTATACCTTCCGCTTCATCAGCCGTAAGAGCAGTCAGTCCCAGCATTACATGCCAGATTTCGCAATCACTCAATGCTTGTGCTGCTTCCGTAGAGAGTGACTGCACACCGCGAAGATAGAGGTCTTCACCCCTGAATGTTGCCAATGCCTTTGCCGCAGTGGGACTGAGTTTTTTTAATCCATTGAGACTCAATATTTTTACATCACAGCCAGCCAGCTCCTCGGCTACGCTGTCTGAAATTGACCCGAGATGATCGAAAGAAATTACGCCTTTAATATTCTTGTTTTGGCGGATTGCTCTTGCGGTTTCGACAGGTAATACATTTACTTTGTCACAATTCAGATCAGGCCCCGGTAGTTTCGCTGCGACAGCGGGGGGAAGGAACGTAATGTCGCCATCTTCATACGGCCAAACTTTCCCTTCAATCATATATTGCCATTGATCGTTTTCATCGAAGTCTTGCAACGCAATAGAACCGAGCTGTGCCGTACGAGGCGTGATGATGGGCTCACCACCAGCTGCCCAAGGAACGCTCTTTGGTACTTCCACTCGTGTTCCCACTTGAACTGGCAAAACTCGCAACGAATCTGATAATTGCGTGAGATCATCATTCTTGATCGTCTTGTCATGCATAACCGCTTGATGCGCTGCGCTCAATGTTTGCAGGAGAGACGTAAGCTGCGTTCCCTCTGTTATAGGCAACCGGAGCGCATCAGAATTTTCTCCGCTTGCGGCGGGTGCATCTGAATCCCTGTGAATGAGGGGGCGATTCTGGTTCATGGGGAGTCATCAGGCGGCACCGATCTTCTGATCGATCAGATTTTCCAAAGCGTTGTAGACGCTGTCGAGTCCGTCGATTGGGTTCTTCCGGAAATCATCGAAGACGCTGAGATAGGACTTCCGGACATCGCGCAGTTCTTTGTACCGCTGCACAATCGCAATCGTGTCGCGCATGCTCATGCCGAGCAGATCGAAGCCACCCTGCCGCTTTTCGTAGTGCTTCCTCCATTCGTCGGCAATTTCCAGAATGTCGCGCAGATCAACGAGAGTTTTTGTGATGTGTGCCGCAGAATTTCCTTCCATCAGCGGCTGCAACCTTGGATTCGCCTCCAACTCGGTGCGCTTCGCGCCTTGTGTTTTCTCGTTTACAACGCAGTCCCAGAGCAGCGCGAAGTCTTGATTGGTGAGTCCGCTGAACTCATTCATCGTCTCGTACAGAACGAGAACTTCATCGCATGCATAATCACGGAGCGCGTTGTCCTGTGTTTCTTTCTCTTGGAGGAGCGCGGGAGACCATCCCTCCTTGCGAGCTTGCAATTCACCTTTCCGAAGCCCGGGGTATTCCATCACCATCGATTGTCCCCTCGTGCGGCTAAGGAGCGCCTGTCCGAGGGATCCTGCTGAGCCATACGTTGCGGGGTTACCGGCAATGATGATGAGCACATCCTCCGCAACGGGGATGTAAATGCCGTCAAAATTGAGCGCGCGGTTACTGTCGCCAAGTCCGTGCAGGATCGCCTGCACTTCGGGCTTGAGGGCGTTGACTTCGTCGATCATCACGACCGCACCCGGTGTCTGAATGCCTTCGGCAAGAGCAGTGAGGAAGCGTTGCGTTCCTTCTTTGGAATCGAATTCGTAGTGTGTAACCATCTCCGCCGCTTCCATGCCGCGTCCACAGGGGAACCAGAAGTATGGCCTTTCCGTCTTTGCGGCGACGTACTCTGCCGCTTCGTTTTTTCCTGTTCCTGCCTCTCCGATCATCAGCGTCAGTCCTTTCTTCAGATCACGCTGTGTGTCCAAGCACCGGGCCAACTCCCCGAGATTACGCTCGAAGGAAGGGATTTCTTTGATGCCCTCCTTCGCTTTTGGTACGCGCTCACGGCCATCGCCGCGCGTGCGGTTCAGTACCAGAATCTGGCTCAGCATCTCGGCGGCACGTTGCGTCAAGGCATCGGCATCGATGGATTCTTTCTTGAAACCTCGCGTTGTCTTAGCCACTTTCTCCAGTGCCGCGTTCAGGCGCTCGCGGAGAAGGTTGCTGCTGTTTTCTCCATTCTTTCTGCCGCTGCTCGCCTGAGGAAAACTTTTTCGGAAGAGGGAAAGACCAGACTCACGCAGGGCGTTCTCCCCCTGCAAGATTTCGAGCATCTGCTTACGCGCCTCCTTCCGCACGTCCGGACTCCCCCGCATGCGCCGTTCCAGATCGGTATATTCGCTGAGGAGCACCTTTATCACTTTCCACTCGTTCACCGTGAACGAATTATTGATCGGTTCCAGTGTGCGTTCCTGCTCGCCCACGCTTTTCCCGGGCTTCAGCCGCCGGTTCCGGCGGGCGTAGGCGAAGGTCACTTCATTCCCGTATTGTTTCTCTTCAACTTCCCAGAGAGGATTGTCCGTCGCTCCTTTCCAGATCAATTTCTCATGCCCTTTGAGCCAGATTGGAAGCGGCTCATCTTCCTTCTTTTCGGGCTCTTCTTGCTTGCGGATGATGGGCGGCTCGTACGTTTGCAGGGGCTGTATGAGCATGGCAAATACTGCATCGAGGGTCTTTCCCGAGAGATCAACATCTCCCATCTTTGCTCCCGCCGGGAACACGACATCGATCCCGAGATCATTCCGCAAATCCGTGCAATATTGTTTCCTCAGAGCCATCAGAGCGTCCTTCACTTCTTCTGGCGTGAGTTCACGGTCGGCAGACTCTGGAAGTACCTGTTTTTCTGTTGCCATAGGCAAGGTTGGAAAATGATGGATGTGTGTTTTCTCTACATATTTTAGCAGAAATAGCAAGTTTGCGGAAGGGGAAGTATCGCAAGTTCTACTACATGATTGAGTGCTTTAATTTACCAAACGAACCCAATTACTCCCGGTCCAAGGTTACATCCAAAGCAGCTGAAAGTGGTGCAGGTCTGCCTAGTCGAACAGCCTGAATTCGCTGAAGTTCATGGAGTGTTTGCAAGAGAATTCGCTGGAGGTGAGCATCGTAACGTTGCAGCTTTTCAAGTTGGTCTAAAGGGGGAACCATCTTCGAATACAAATCTGCACGCTGAACTTCTTTCTCATGAATTTCCTGAATTGCCCCAGCGGCTGTAAAGAATGTAAAAGCACCTTTGGCAGATTCCAGCGCCACATTCGTCAATACTTTCACATCTTCATCCGACAATGGCTTTGTGTCTCTATTTCTAAAAGCGTAATCAACAGCGCCAATGTGTTCGGTCTTTATAAATCCCTGTCTTGTTCCAACCTCATTTTCGAAATTTTTCCTCAGAATTTCAGGCAGTGGCATTCCTTCGGTTTCGATGTGCTTAATCACGCATTCCATCGCTGCAGCCATAATTTCACATCCATGTCTGCTACGGAGACGCTGAAAGAACGTATGCTCATCATCTACTCGCGCCCTTCCAAGCGTCTCCATTTGATCGATACTGTATTGCAAGTAGTGTGGTTCGATTTGTTTACTTACCATCCCCGTCTCGGCAACGTGACAACGTCGTAATCTCCAGAATGTCGCGAAGAGACGATCAACCAAAAGTGTCTCCATGATTCCTAATGGCTGCATCTCCATGAAGAATAGATCTCGAAATTCCTCAAATGCTTTCCGATCGCCTATTTCCCCGCTCATGGAAATATAGAGATGTTTGCTCAGGATGCCATGCTTGAAAGCGTTCATTTTTGAGACTTCTTTGCCTTGGGTCGTTTTTGGACCCTGACTATTCTCCGCATTCTTCCGGTTTGCCTGAATTTGTTTCTCGGTAGCCATTAGAAAGGAAGAGCGGAAGAAGATCCCTGCTTCAAAAGAGCGTCATTACCGTCAGTACAGTCATTTTTGGCTTCTAGCGGCCACTCATTTGCTAACGGTATTGATGACTGCATACCAAATACTTCTCTGGCAGTATCAACACTTAAGGCGTCATGCGAAGAGTTGCTCGCATCGATGGGAAGTGTAGGTGTGACGCTAGTGACGATACTTTGCGGGGTTTTCTCAACCTGGATCTTCGAGCCTTCACTATCGCGATAAAAGCGCAGAAGCATGCCTGTCTCTTCCAAGTCGCTTTTTACTTCCTTGAGCCGCCTCGTGAGCACCTGTGGACCCTTCGGCCATTCTTTTGCTTTAAGATCGATCCGTTCCTCAGTAGCCACATCAACCAGCATACCGAGTAAAGTAGACATTTTCCCTTCCCACGTCCCCCGGCTGCTCATAAAAATCTGCAAGGCACTGGCGATTGGATGCTCTTGTAGTACGACTCGATGTTGTTCGCCAATGTTCTCGTAATAGGCCTCCAGAAAGGCTTCCTTGCCATACCCAAGCGCTTCAGCGATGGCGCAGCCCCACAGGGCGAAGTCGGCCATCCGGGGCATCTCCTGAAGCTGTAGAGAAGGCAGGATCGCCATTGCCTTGGAGAGCGTATTGAAGACTCCGCCGAGAATAAACGGCAAGTCGCGATCGAACTCGTCCCAAACGGCCTGCTCTGTCCGTCGTTTGCTTTTCGGAATCTTCTCGAACTCCAGCAGAATACTGCGTTCCAGCGCCCACAACCAACCGCCGATGTGAAGTGATCGACGGTTGTGAGCGTGCGAATTATTGTTGGATGTCTGTCTCTGCGAGGAGAACATCAATTGCATCAAGGTCTGATGCCAATCGTGAGATATCCACCAGTGCTTTATCCTTACGACCAAGCTCGAATTCCATACCATTTTTGCTCGGTAGAGAATCAATCGCATTCAGATCGATGCCATGGTGAGCGAGGATCGCGCAGATGTTTTCGAGAAGGCCAATGTGGTCCTTGCGTGCTGTGAGGTGGAGAGATTTTTTGCGGATGTTCCCCAATCGAACGATTATGGTGTTCGTTTTTGCTCTCATCCGTGTGCGCCATATCTTCTGTGGATCCAGTCTATCGCGAGCATCTTCGATAAATGCGGGAAGTTTTCGTTCTTCTTTCGGCCGATCTTTATCGTGCTGTGCCAGCTCCAGTATGCGCTGCATGGATACGATAACTTGCTCAAGTTCGGATTTGCCTTCCTTCGAAGAAGCCATATTGGCTATGAGGCTTGCCTGCAAATGGGCGTCAAGTGTCATGCCTCGACCGACGGAGAGCATGAAGAGTTCGGAGTTTGGCGAGCACAATCGATCCAAGTCATCAACCGTGTGGCCATCGCTCAGGCCACTCCCTATGGCCACGCAGCCTGCGACTTGCAAAAAGTGAGGCATTCCTTGAATCGGTCTCATCAATCGGTCATGCACTTCAGCTTGCATCCAGTGAATTGTCATTTCTTGACTGCGGAAAAATGCTTCGCCGATCATGTCGGCTTCTTTTGATCTCTCACTGACCGGACAAATGATGCCGTTCTGTCCGCGCAGGGAAGGGGGATCCGGCGGCACACCTGTCATCGGATGAATGGACCCGAACAATGCCGTTCCATCGTTGCTATCTATTTCTTGCACTAGGTTGATAAAGCCTTCTTTCGATGATCCGATGTCGATCACAATTTGGTTTGGTCGTAGTTTCGCGCGCATCTCGAGGATGATTCCAGGGATGGCATCGAGCGGAGCGGAGAGAAATATGATGTCTGCACGCTCGGTAAGTTCATCGAGCGGCACATGAGGGAAATTCGGTTCGGTTTTTGCTCGGACGGGATCCGACTGCAGCATCGGATGAAGAGAATGAAGCGATACTGTTTGCACCAAATGCTTGCCCCACTTGCCGACGCCGACAACGCCAACGGTTCGCTTGCCGATAATGTTTGATAGTGATTCCATAATTGAGAAAAGAAAAAGAAATACAAGAAAGGAAAATTACGCATCGATAGCGGTACGCACTCGCATCGCAGATGAGCTCGTAGTAGGTGGAACGGCCGATCATGAAGGGGAATATATGCATACGTACAAAAAACCCCGCGGATGCGAGGGCTGAAATAATCGTGGTCAGATACAGCAGCTCACATCCGTGTGGAGCGGGTGTAGTAAGAAGAGATAATGATACAACAGGACTTTTTCATGATAGGGTAATTTTACATTTTATAAGCTTAATGTCAAGGATGGCTCGACGTGGTTCAAGCTATTCGAATTAGCTACGACTTCGTTTCGAATGCTATTCGAATGTAACAGCAGGGCACTATCAACAATACGAAAGGACGCCAGCACAGAGTGCTGACGTCCCCTGCTGCAGGTTTCCCTACAGCTCGTAGTTCTTCTTGACCGCAACGACGTTCTGCACCCAGGCGTCGGCCTCGTTCGGCGTGCCATTCAGATCGTTATAGCACACCATGGACGGCTCCTTGGCGGTGTATTCGATTTCGCCGTCAGCCGTCCTCAACTTCTTGACGTTGCCGGGCTGGAGGATGTTTTGGTCATCCACCCAGATCGGCAGCTTGTCGTAGAGGCCTGGCTTGGAGCCGGGCATCCAGCCGATGGGAGCCGTTTTGTCGGCGTTCGGCTGAACGAGGTGGCTGATCTCCGTATCCGACGATGTCTTCAGAAAGGCCCCGTTGGGTGCCTGCTGGAGATTGTCAGCGGAGTTTCCCCACTCTGACCGCTTGTCGATCGTGACTGGGCTGGGGCAGAAGAAGAACCGAACGTCGCGCTGCTTGGACAAAAGCTTTCGCATGATTTATCTCCTATGCGAAAAGGGTGAAGGAACTACAAGGAGACAAAATGCCTCCTTGTATTATTATACAATATCAATTTTAAAATGTCAAATTATGGCTCCCCATCCTGCGCCTTCTGCGAACGGATTGGATGCAGGAAATACGAGAGCTTGAACTCGCCCTCAAAGAGATTCGTTTCCTGCTTGTGACCGAGCAACCCACACTGACTACTTCTTTCAGTGCGAGGAACTAAACGCGACGTAGAAACTGAACGAACCGACGATGCTACCAAACGTCCGTTAAAGCGCAGTTGAGTCCGCAGAGCAGTGGCCATTGATAGCGAGGGCATAGTTCTTGCTTATCCAGTAGGCAACTCTGTTTCCGTATTGGCTGATGTTTCACCGAGCACTTTGAAGCTATTATAGAATTTCACGAACTGCGAGTCATCCACTGCGCCGTTGCTGATAGCGTAAATGGAATCTGATGTTTCAATGTACACGACTTTGCTAATCCAATCCGCATACTGCTTTGTTGTCACTGTGACGAGCAATGCGTCGTGGCCATCCACCTGAATGGTTTTTCGTGACTCGGCTCTGTCAGCAAATTGGTCGCCCATACCTTGTATGACAGTTTCAAGGTTGGTGCTGGATTTTTTATAGACACCGATACCCCAAATCAGACCACCTGCTTTGGACTCTTCTGTACCAAATCCAACGCCTGTACTGTCCCCATAGTCATCCTCACTTGTAATCCAATTGCTTGGATAGAGCACCGAAAAATGCAGAGAATTGCTTGTATACGTTTTCCATGTGTCGCTCTTTGCGGTAGCTAATTCCTGATATGTTGCAGAGGGTTTAGTTTCAATGTGAGCACGTAGACGATAAATTATCTCTGCCATCTCGCCTCTGGTGATAAGTTGGTCAAACGAGTGAACGGATGTGGGAATAGCATGTCTCTCGCCCAGTTCAACAATGAACGGCGCGTACCAAGGTGAATCTATTGCAGGCTGATCAAACCCAAACGACCTCATGATGATTTTTGAAGCCTCTGCGAAATTGATTGTATTGTTCGGCTTGAATGTGCCGTCGGGATAGCCGTCAATGAGGTGCGAGAAGTGCGCAGAAATGACGTATGGGAAGAACCAATCTCTATCAATGTTCACGTCAGGAAATGTCATAGTTACGCCCATCGGTGTGTCAGTGGGCAGTCCTTGTGCGCCGACAATGATTTTTACGAACTCTGCTCGGTTGATGGTGTTGTTCGGCTTATACGTTCCATCAGGATACCCAGACACAATTCTTTCCTGTTGGGCGTAGACGATAGCGTCGTAGTTCGCATGGTTTGAGACTACATCAGGGAAACTAGCAAAAACCGTTCCTTGTAGCGCAAAAAGACCGACAGCCAACAGACTTATATTAGTTACAGCTTTCATAGTAATCATAGGGGCGATGTAGAGAGTTTAGCACATTGAATACTTGAAGACCTTGTTTGTAAATAGACGCAATTTGCATGTCTTTACAGTGCTCAATATAGATTCGTACCTCGATGAGGGCGTAGCCAGTCAGTCTCGACAAGTATGTATCCTAGGAATAATGTTGGGTGCATGAATAATGCATTTCCTTTGTTGCACTCATTTTTTGGAGTCGAGACTGCCTTCGCCAATCCAATTCCTTATGGCAGTGTTAGTAGCCCAGCCCAACTAACGTCCGCTGCATTTCTACTTTCACTAGGTTTTACTGTTGCAATAGAGCTTGTTGTTGTTCTGATAATTTCTTCAATTTTCTTGCGACGGCAAAACATCAGCAAATCACGACTACTACTTTCTGCTATTGTTGCTTCAACGATCACACTACCTCTTCTCTGGTACGTCTTTTTGCCGCGGGGGGCTAATGTAATTCTTCTTGAAGTTGCTGTCGTTATGATAGAGGCTCTTCTTTATCGTTATATTTTGCCGACACGTTGGAATTACGCTCTCCTACTTGCGGTTATTGCCAACGTCGTTTCTTTTTTGGCTAGTCCAATACTCGCCACTTATATTGTCGGAACAAATCCATATCTCTAAATTGATTAACCTTCTTGTAATCAGAGCATTTTCGGCGGCTCATAGGGTAGCATTACCGCTGATAAGTACGACAATTTGATAGAGGAATATAAGGCGCATAGGCCGCGTTTTTGGAAGAATTACAAGGTCACGCGATGCCGAGCTTTCACGCGTTCGCAACCCGACCAAATGAACCAACTGCTGCGCTTCGTGCTTGCGAACGGCAAAGTGGAAGGCGAAAAGCTCATCTACGAGCTGAAAAGTCCGTACTCGGGTATCGCACAGTGTGTTAAAAACTAAAGTATGGCTCCCCCGGCTGGCTGTTTTCCGAACTGAGGACAATATTCGTTCATCTCCGACAATTGAATGTGGTTTCTCATTTGTCGAGACGAATAAATTAGTGGAGCAAGGATTGTCGGTCGGGAAGTGACCGAATATTCTTGTTATAGCTGCTTTTCAATAGTTCTAGCGCCTTGTCTGCTGGATGAACGTCCGCCTTTTTGCATGCTTCTACAATGCCTAAAGCAGAGTTATCGGATAGGGCAATATCTTTGAGCGCTCGATGTCCGCAGATCGAATACGCACTGTAAGGATTCTCCAAGTCAATACCTCCCTGAGAGCGTACTATCTCGCGATGTGCTTCCAAATGAGCGGCATGGTTGCAGAAAGCACGGAACGCGCGATCTTTCTCGTTTGCTCGAATAAGCTTCTCCATTTGCTGAATGGTTCCACCGACCTGTCCGGATAATTCAGCAATGCCGATATACAGACTGGAAGATTTTATGCCATCCGTGCGGAATTGTTTCCACAAGATCAGAAGCTCCCTTGCCCCCGGAGCAAGTAGCGCTTCAACGCCGATATCCATTTCGTTTGCACTAGGATGATGTTTACTGAATTCATGAATGTAAGAGCGATCGTGAGCATGTTCGATTTCTTCAAAAAGAAGACGTTCGCCTTCCATGTTCGTTGCAAATTCTTCAGGGGTCATTGAACGGACGTACTGCTGCAGTTCAACGTCAAAAGGATTCTCAGGTTTTTCTGTTATGCGTTTATAGCTGTTTTTCGCATCGACATAGAGTTGTCTCGGATCAATGAAAATATACCTACCAACAGCATGACCTGGAGATCCGCCTTCTTTCCACTTAACGATGACTGCGAACGCTGATTCTCCAATGGGCGCAGGAAATTCTCGCCAGCTTGAATCTTCAACATCTCCTTCCCAAAACTCCGGCTTGATATTGCTTCCGAATTTTGCAGGAAAAAATACTGTTCCACTCGGCAAACAGAGATGAGCGTTAAATGCTATTGCCGCTCTATGAATGAGGACGAAGGGGTCATCTGTATTGAGATCAGGTTCAAACGATGGATTGAGAGCATGAGACTGACGCAAGAATTGTACTACGGTTTCATGCTTCAATTTTTGCAAAGACAAATCATCCACAATTGTACGCAGAACTCCTTGAAGGGCTTGAACTTCTTCGCGGGGAATATTAACGTTCAGTTCCAACGGTTTCGATGCTTCTTCGGCAAGTAGTGTCGGTGGAATGAGGCAATCAAGAGGGACTAACGCAGCCTCATCTCGCCCTTTAGTCATAAGCAACTCTTTCAATTCAAATCGAGCGATGTCGTAATGTGCTCGTAATCTCGATTTAATTTCCAATTGGCGCTGATGCTGATGTTCGGGCATTTTTTCTTTCCTTCGCTTCGCATTCTTTTCGCACGCATTAAGTTGCGATAGTTCACCCTCAAGCTTAGCCAATTCAGCATCAGGAAGTTTCGCTAGATCCATATTTTTATATTACAACAATTATTTTATTAGTCAAATGGCTCCCCATTCTGCGCCTTCTGCGAACGGATTGGTATGGTGCTATGCGTGATCTTACCCCTGCGCTGGACTCACTTATTCGCCCGCTACTCCTTGCTTCGGCCTAGTTCCAGAGCGAATCCCAGTTATTCAGGTATGGAGCGATTAGAGTGCTATGTTTTTTATCATCAAGATGGCGTTTTTTATTTTTATCACTATGTTTGCGGCCATCTTTTCCTGGGGTTTTAAGCCATAATTCATGTTCACTGGTAAGCCATGAAGAGAGCATCTTTGTCGGTACGACGTAGAAATGGAGCTTCTGAATTTCTGCGGCAAGATTGACCAGAATTGTGAAGTCCCGCCCTTTATCTAGCAGCCGAAAGATCGAACCGTCCTTGTGGGCGTTCCATTGCCAAATATCGTAGTCCTCGGATTTTGTCTTCACACGCAATCTCACATCTTTTCCATTTTTTGTAGCAAGAATGTCGAAAGCTGTGGCATTGCGCGGTGTTAGCGCAGCAATCACTCCGCGTTTCAAAAGTTCGGCCATGACATAGTGCTCACCGGCATTGCCAACAAGTGTTCCCTCGCCAGCCTTGATACGACCCTTCATATCGACAGAATACCACTTCATAATTGGTCAGTCATCCGATCCAGTAATAAGGCCGTCTGTTGATTGAATATCAGACTATAGTCTGTAGAACAATAAGATTCAACCAATGTAAGTTGGTATAACTATGGCTACTATTTCTAAGGATCAGAACATAAAGAATTTTCAGATAGCGTTTGGAGTATTACCCACGATGAGTACGACAAACTGATTGTGGATACGAAGACACGGGAAGAACAACTACACGATGAAATGCGGTCACATAGCAAGGCCGACGAAACGTTCCTCATATCGTGTTCCTACTTGCTGGAACTGCTTCAAAGGGCATCCGACCTTTTTGAGCGTTCGCAACCTGCCCAAAAGAACCAACTTCTGCGTTTCGTACTTGCGAACGCAAAGGTAGAAGGCGAAAAGCTAGTCTGGGACTTGAAAAGTCCGTTTTCTGGTATTGCCCAGTGTGTCAAAACGAAAGAATGGCTCCCCCGGTAGGATTCGAACCTACGACCGTCTCGTTAACAGCGAGCTGCTCTACCACTGAGCTACAGGGGAATGAGAATGAAAAGATACCGATGATGGAAGAAAGAACAACACCTGCTCTACCACTGCCTGCCCGCCGGAGCGCGAAGCGCGTAGGAGGGAGCTACAGGGGAATGGGGTGACCGATGAAAAAAGAGCGGACGAGGAAGTTACAACAAAACGGTACGGATCCCAAGTATAGATTGCCGCTCCAGGCAGCGCTACATCAATACTATCGGTAAAGGAGCCGCAATCGCCTGTCCCTGTATAGTGCACGCATGAAGATCCACCGATTAGATCATGTGGGTGTCATTCTTGGGCTTCTCGTCATCTGCATCATATCTGCAGCGCCTCAATCTGCTGCGAATTCTCCTACCGGTTCTTCGTCGTTGGTTCAGCGCATGTTGCTACGGAAAGCACAGCGACTATCCAGAAGAACATCCTCATCGGCCGCTGCAACCACTCTCCCGCGACCTTCACACTGGTCGTCGTCGTCCTATTCCTACACTGGAACACCCGTCCGCGGAGTCCTCCAGATCGATCAAGTGGCCATGGGAACACGGGAGCAGATTGTCGGAACCGTCCCCTATACGCTGCTCTCGTTCGACGCTACGGCAGCCAATGAGGATATTGTGTTCTCTGCAGTGAAGTTCCACGCGGAGCAGGGCAGCCTCTCATCCGGCACTCAATACACCCTGAGCGCAGTAATGAGTGGAGGTCTTGTATCCGTCGCATATTCGACATCATCCGCGGATATTCTCTCGTTCACGAATATCGATACGGTCATCCATCGTGACAAAACGCACCGCTTCGTGATTCAGGCCAAACTCCTTGCTCCTGACGCCTCTCTGGCTGTCGGATTCCTCAAAACCGATCCACTCTTTATTGAAGCACAGGGGCTCCAACACGGTCGAGATCTCGCGCCGGGGATCCAGGTCGATGCCATTCCATGTAACAGTCAGTATGTGTGCCGTGTTCTTGTGCACACGCAACCGGCGTTACTGCTCTATAAGTGAGAGTGTTTGTCATAGGTACGAATCGTCCCCGCAAGTATCGATCACTTTTTCCTGCGAGCCGACGGCCGCTTTTTCTTCTTTTTTGCCGCGGACTTTCGGGCAGTGTGGGGCATGGTGCATGCCTGGCAGAAGCCCGGATGCCCGGGGTGCGGGTCGGTGTCGGTGATCAGGTAGCGACGGATCCGCGGCGTGCAGATGAGCACCATTGCCAGCATCACGACCAGGCAGGCGAAGAAGCCGATGCCCCATCCCGCCAACTGGGCGATGATCGGGTTGTCTGTGCCGAATGTCGGTTCGGGGACCGGCACAATGACGAGTCCCCGCATCCCGGCCAGGAACGCGCTCATGGCGACCCAGAAGTAGTAGTCGACGGGGAACGCCCCGAACCAGTGCGTGTACCAGGGGATCTTTCCTGGGAAAAATGATTGCCACCCGAAGTGCGGGTTGAAGACGAACCACAGAAAGTCCTCCAGCAGCATCGTTGTACAGAGCACGAAGAGGATCGTCAGTTCCATCGGCCACGACCATCCGGCCAACAGGAGCGGCAGATGCAGTAGCACGATCATGTGGAGGTTGAAGTAGATGTGGTATCCCGTCACTTCCTTCCCATTCATCAGTTTGCGGAGCCACTTGGGCGAAAACCGCCACGATGGCAGGCAGCTCGCCCAGCCGTTGCCTCCTTCTATCTGGATCTCCATCAGTGCCGTCACCGTCGAGAGCAGCAGGATGAACGGCCAGAGTATCAAAAAGAATTGCGGGGTCTCGTAGAACATAGATTACCGGGCACGCTGACAGTTCTGGCGCGAAACAGCAATGGCGGACTGCTGCTGATCTAGTCTGTTCATAATTCTGAGGAGCGCGCTTTCTGCGCGCGTACGCAGGCAGAAAGCCTGCTCCACTTTTCTTCATGTTCCTTTTTCAAATTTCAGCGATACCGAATTCAGGCAGTACCGCTTGCCGGTGGGCGGCGGCCCGTCGTCAAACACATGTCCCAGGTGCGCATCGCAGCGTGCGCAGACGATCTCCGACCGTTGCATGAAGTGCGTGTTATCCATGTTCTCCTGCACATGCCCTTCAATGGGCTCGTAAAAACTCGGCCAGCCCGTGCCCGATTCGAACTTCGCTGCGGAATGGAAAATGGGCAGGTCACAGCAGACGCATGTGTAGATTCCCTTGTCCTTATTTTGCAAGAGCAAGCCACAGAATGGAGCCTCGGTGCCTTTCTTCCGCGTCACCTCATACTGCTCCTTTGTTAGTTGCGACTTCCACTCGGCGTCGGTCTTACGGATTTTCTCGATCTTTTGCATGTGATGACAGTCTAGCATCACTGCGCTGTCACCCTGAGCTCGTCGAAGGGCGACAGCGTGTCATGGTGAGCGGAGAGAACCATGACAAAAGTTTTCTCCCCATCTTCTTGCCCGTGGTGTTTTCCCCTTCTATTCTTTCCCCCCTTCACTTCATTCCGTATGTCCGACTTCAACAAGAGCATGCAGTGGCGCTACGCGACAAAGCATTTCGATGCCGCAAAAAAACTGACCAAGGCCCAACTCGACGAACTCCTCGATGCCGCACGTTTATCGGCATCGTCCTACGGTTTGCAGCCGTACAAGCTCCTTGTGATCACCAATCCGGAACTGCGCGCGAAACTCTGCACGGAGGCAGCATACAACCAGCCACAGGTCGCCGACGCATCGCATCTCGTCATCTTCTGCACACGGACCAGCGTCGATGAGGCGTACGTGGATTCATTCGTCGCGAATATCGCGAAGACGCGTGGCGTCACGGCCGAATCGCTCGCCGGGTACCGCGACATGATGGCGAAGTCGATGAGCCGCATGACGACCGAGCAGCAACAGATCTGGTCGCAGAAGCAGGCGTACATCGCGCTTGGCACGTTGCTGGCTGCCGCCGCGCACGCCGAGGTCGACGCATGCCCCATGGAGGGCTTCGACTCAACGAAGGTCGATGAGATCCTCGGACTGAAGGAGATGGGCCTCGCCTCGTCCGTCTTCTGCACGCTTGGGTTCCGCGCCGCCGATGACGCCACCGCCGAGCAGAAGAAAGTCCGCCTTCCCCGTCACGAGTTCATCATCGAACGCGTCTAACGTTGTGAAGACTATGGACATCTAGAATCCGCTCATCATTTCTTCGCCTTAAAAATGACAACCTCCCGCCCCACGAATTGGTCGGGGCGGCGGTAGAGGAGGGACATGCGGCCATCCACGATCTCGATGGTGGGAGGCAACACAGCCTGGTAGCCGAGTTTCTCGGCTGCCTTCCAGACTTTCTCCAGCGCGACGGGCGCTTTGCTCGGGTACCAGACGGGCCAGATGCAGACGATCGGCACACCGGGGAGCGACGCAGCAGCCGACTCCAGGAAGCCGATCTGCAGTGCCTCATTGTCCGACCGGAGCGTGTTCACCTCTTTCATCGTCGGCCGCTTGGTGAGCGCGGGTCCCAGGGTCGTCTCGGTTACGATCGCATCCACACCCTTCGCCAGTTCCGGGTGCGCCTTGGCGTCGAACGGCTTGGTCGCGTCCTGCTTCCAGACCCGCGAGGGCGCTTTGGTCTTGCTGATCTCAAACTGCTTGCGAAGCCACTCCAGGTTCTTCGTGGTGCCCGTTATGGCTTTCTCCGACTTGTCGGACGCGAGCGCCGTGAACCCGCGCATCAGACATTCCATGGGGATGACGCCGGTGCCGCAGAAGGGATCAAGGATGACCATCGGTCCCGGGCTTTGGTTTTTTTTTGCCAACCACACACCAAAATTGACCAAGATCTGCGCGAGCTTCGGCGGGAGCAGGCCGACACTGGTATCGCGCACGGGCTTCTCCATATCGCGCTTCGTGTACGCGTCCACGTCCTGTGCACCCACAGTGATGCCGATCCAGAGGAGCGGAGACGTCGACGCCTCCGCTGCATGTTGGATTACGCACAGTTCGCATCCGTGTGAGCGGTCCAGGAGCCCGTTGTCCCGCAGCACGATCGATGGTGCGGCCACGCGTTCGTTGCCCACGTAGCGCGAGGGCTTCCCTTTCTTCTTCAGGTGCAGTTTGGATTTGCGGTAAAAGTCTCGCACCGTGCCGGGCGCGAACCCCAGCGTGCGCAGGCTGAACGTTACCTTCCCTTTGATGGGCATCAGCAGTTTTCCGAGGATCTCGGGGATGTCTTCTGTCCTGGCTTTGGCGTCCTCCAGCTTTTCCGCCAGCACGATCGTGCCGCCCAGCGTATCCATAAACTTGGCATCCAACGGCACCCCGCTATCAAACAACACCACGCTGTGGTTGATCTTCTCGTGCAGCAGAAAACCCGGGACCGTCGCGGCTAATTCGGCGAGGCTCAGGTGCGGTTGATGTCCGATGAAGGCGGCGTAGGACGGCATGTGACAAGATCATACATGAGGAGCGTCGTGATCGTAACAATCACTGGCATTAAATGGATGAGCCCTCGCGCATACCCCGTCTGCAGCAGTGCCTCCGTCGAAAGACCTGTAAAGAGGTACGCAAACATCTGGACGAGGTAGGGGATCAGGAAGAACGTCGTCAGAGTCACCACAGAGGTACGGAAGGCAGTTTTCCACCGCAGAGCAAGTAGCCCGAAGAAGAGCGGGAACAAGAGCCCCCAATTTCCCTCAAAGAACGTGTTCACGGTCACAGAGAGCAACACGTTCTTCTGCCACCGGAAGTTCAGGTCGATCCCCTTGGCGTTCCCGAACGGCAGCCCGTTCGTCAGCTTGAACGCAATCCAGGGGACGACAATCGCGAGGATCACCCCTCCTGCAATCAATGCCGTGATGATGAGCGCGCGGGGCGACACCGCCTTTTTCCGCCACAACCAGAGGGCTGTGATGGCGAACAGCAACGCGAGGACGGGGAAGTATAATGCCCACCCCTCGTTCTTCGTGAACGTCACAAGTGCGATCATCAGGCCGGAGATCCGCAGAAAAGACATCGCGCGCCCGGCGTCCTCCGACCGCAACGCATGCACCAGCAGTGCGACCGACGCAAAGAGGTGCACCGAGAGGAACACGTCCGCGTACGCGCTCGTTCCATGAATCAGCTCGAGCGGCAGGGATGCCAATATTATGGCTCCCAGAAGCGCAAAACTCATCGGCAGCATCCGGCGCAGCGTCCAGTACACCAGGAGCAGCAGCGCGATGAACCAGATGAAGTGGATGCTGTTCACAATGCCCTCCTGCCACGACCCCGCGAGCGTCGCGAGCCACGTCTTCGCAAGCGGCACCGTGGGTGGGTACGAACTGACGCCCGGGATGTTCGGGCTCCAAGGGAACTGCAGCGTAAACGATTTCTGGAGGTAGAAAATCTTTCCGCGCAGGTTCCAGTTGTCGGTCGTGTCGTCAAAGAACGACGGTACCAGCAAGAGAGTCAAACAGAAGAGCAGCACACGCACTGCAACCCACGCGCCCAGGGCCATCACTGCGATGCGCACCCCCCGTGGCATGGTTTCCGCAGGAAGAAGGGGAGCGAAGTACGGCGGCACGGATTTCCTCCGCAGCACCCACGGGATTCCGAGCGCGATCAGAAGCGCCGCGAACACCATCAGGAACCCCGACGCTGTGAACGGAACACCCAGCAGAACATTCGCGAAGAACGCGACGAACATCGAGAGGGTCATGCCGACCACAAACCCGAGTGCCCACTTCTCCTCCCGCTCGAGCACGTGCACCTTCCACTCCACTAGGTCGAGCAGCAGCCACCCGACACACGCGGGGAGGAGAAAGCCGATGGTCAGCGGGAGGATCATCATGGCGTCACTTCAAAGAGGAACGAGTTCGGGTCGAACTGCGTCACGATGCGCCCCGGCGGGCTCCATGGCACGCCGCCCACACTCAGTCGGTTTTCGGCATCCACCGTCACGTCGTTGCGCCGGAACATCAGCCAGTAGCGCAAATCATTATTCGGTTCGGTCGGCAGTTCCATGATCGCCGGTAGCGCGAAGTACCGGACCATCGAGTCCACGGGCGCGTCTCGAGCCATCAGCAGCCCAAAATGGACGCCGTCCTTCAGGTATGGTGCGCTCTGCTCCATGATGTCGTTGAAGTTCTGGTAGTTGCGGAAAATTTTCCTGCCCTGCGGTTGCGAGATGTACAAATCATAATCGTTCTTCGCGTAACTGAGCAGCTCCAGCCCCATGCGAATGTCGTACAAGACCCAGAGCCCGCCGAACGCGAGCAAGAAGAGTACAAGCGGATGCCCAAATTGCTTCATCCCCATGCGCGGCACAGCCACGTAACGGTAGAGCGTGATCACGACGGCGATCGCCAGCAGCGCGAAGAAGAAAATCCAGTTGCCCGATCGCCCCCGCGGCGGGAGCTCTGTGAACAGTTTCACCGTCCCAAGCGGGTTGTACTCGACCACCGGACCCCAGACGAAGTTGATGCTGATGGGCGACATCGTGTCGAACTTCCAGAAGCTCCTCCACACCTCCGCGATTTTCTCGAGGGCGTTCCAGTGCACGAAGCGGATCTCCTGCAACAGGAGGTCGGTGCCCTGGGGGAAGGCGAGGCCGATGCTGTCGGTGTGGCGGTCCCACTCCGCATACGCGTCCACGTTCAGGTCCAGGGTCGATTCACCATTGGGGATCGTGATGTTGAGTTCCGTGTACTGGTCTTCGCTGCGGACGTGCTCATGCCAGAAGAGCCGCGCGTCGATCTGTCCGTTGCTCACAAAATGGATGCTGATCACTTCGGTCGCGTGCGGGAGGCTCAATTGCGTCAGCATGCTGCCGGGCTTGTCCTTCGCCGTCACATGCAGCCCGTCCGACGTCATCGTCGGTAAATCCAGGTTCGAGACCCGCCACTCGCCAGGCAGGCTTTCCTGGCGGAAGTCCCAGATTGCCTCCGTCATCGCGAACGCCGCCGCGGGGACGGTCAGGAACAGTGCCGAAAGGATGATCCGGGGCAGCAGACGCACGGGAGGGAGTGTACAGAACCGACTTTCGCGTGCCTATGCCTCCCCCGCAACATCGATCTCCTTTGGGCCGCCACTCACGACTGCCTTGATGCGCCTCACGCCTGCGGACGAACTCTCTTCCTTCTGGATCTTGAACGAGCCGAGCATGCCGGTACGCGCCACGTGCGGGCCGCCGCAGATTTCCTTGCTGAAGGAACCATCTCCTACGACGTAGACCTTCACTTGCGATTCGTAGCGGTCATCAAAGACGCCGATCGCACCTTCCTTCTTCGCACCGTCGACCGTCGCCAAGTGGTACGCCATGGGGAGGTCTTTCTTGATCTCTTCATTCACGAGGTCTTCCACCTTTTTGATCTGCTCTGGTGTCATTTTATCCGGATGCGTAAAGTCGAACCGCAACCGGTCGGCCGTCACGTTGCTGCCTTTCTGCCACACATGATCGCCGAGGACTTTCCGGAGCCCGGCGTTCAGCAAGTGCGTCGCCGTGTGCAGCTTCGTCGTCTCGGCGGAATGATCGGCGAGACCGCCGGCGAATTTTTGCGCCGCGCCGGCGCGCGAAAGTTTCTGGTGTTCTTCGAATGCTTTCTCAAAACCTTTTTCATCCACGGTGAGTCCGCGTTCTGCAGCCAGCTCTTTCGTCAGTTCCAACGGGAAGCCGTAGGTGTCGTAGAGATGGAAGGCAGAGACGCCGTCGATGATCTTTCCGGTGAGGGTTTCCGCGACCGAGGTGAAACGTTTTAGCCCTTCGTGGAGCGTTTTTCCGAACTGTGCCTCCTCCTGTTTCAGCGTCTCCAGGATCGCCGAAGATTTCTTTGCCAAGAGGGGATACGCCGCGCTGTTTTGGTCGATCACGACTTGCGCGATGCCCGGAGTGAATGCCGTCTCAATCCCCAGCTGCTTTCCCGACCGGATCGCCCTGCGGATGATGCGTCGCAAGACGTATCCCTGATCTACATTCGACGGCGCAACACCGTCCATGATCATGAAGGTTGCAGCTTTCAGGTGATCGCAGATGATCCGTCGGTGGCGCATATCGCCAGCATGGATCACGTCCATGATCGACTTCATCCGATCCGTCTCATACACGCTCTCCACTCCCTGCAACACTTTCGCCACGCGCTCGAGGCCCATCCCTGTGTCCACGCATTGCTGCTTTAACGTCTCGAACGTTCCATCCTCCTTTTTGTTGTACTGCAGGAAGACGTCGTTCCAAATTTCGAGCCAGTTTGGATCATCATTCGCAGGGTTGGAACCTTTCGGCGGCAGCTCAGACGTTCCCACCCAGTAGAACATCTCCGTGTCCGGTCCGCACGGGCCGGTTTTGCCGGCAGGACCCCACCAGTTTTTGGCTTTGGGAAGGAATCCGATGCGTTCCTCGGGGATGCCGCATTTTATCCAATATCCCGCGGATTCGGTGTCCTTTAGTGCATCCTTGTCGCCTTCAAAGCAGGTGACCGCGAGCTTGTTCAGAGGAATCTCGAGCACTTTCGTCAGGAACTCAAAACTCATCGTGATCGCTTCCTCTTTAAAGTAATCACCCAGACTCCAGTTGCCGAGCATTTCGAACATCGTCAGGTGGCTCGAGTCGCCCACTTCGTCGATGTCCCCCGTGCGTACACAGCGCTGGACGTCGACGAGTCGCTTTCCGGCAGGATGTTTCTCGCCCATCAGGTACGGCACCAGCGGATGCATGCCCGCAGTGGTGAAGAGCACGGTCGGGTCGTTCTCCGGGATCAGCGATGCACCGGGGATCACGGCGTGCCCCTTCTTCTGAAAGAAGTCGAGATAGGCTTGCCGGATCTGGTCGGTGGAGAGAGGCCGCATGGAAAAGCGAGTGTAGCAGCCAATTGAATGAGATCGGGGAGATCGGGAGTAATTGACAAAAATGCCTTATATTGAGAGTATACCAGGTGACCATGAATGTGCTTCTGCCAAAGGAAGGCGATGACTGGACGCATGTTTCTGCGCTTGGCTGGAATGAGGACCAATACCTGACAGTCCCTGTGGATATCCGGAACCATATTCTGGCATGTCAGGGTGTCCGTGAATGTGAAAGGGTCGCGACGACGACGAAATCACGGATTCACTACCGTGACGCACGGGAAATCCTGGAGACCCATTTTGCCTTACCTTCGGAAATTGAAAATCCTGTGAAGAGTGCCAGGGAAATACTACTGTCCCTTGTGGATCGTCACATTACTCAAGTGTGCTTGCCGGTGGATTTCGTCAAAGAGGTGTTGCAGCAGGACAATGATTTGCGGAATCTCAGTACCGATGCTCGGTACTGTGAGGGGGTCCAGATGTACGCACTGGAAAAAGTGCAGTTCTCTGTGCGAATGGCGCTTGATGAGGCATTCGCCAACCACCTAAAACACGGAGTGCAAGGTGACCCGCGGGGGATAATTGAGGGTAAAGGAAGGATAGCCAATGGCGTTGCGGAATTTGTGACGAAAGATTCGGGCAAAGGCTTCATTCCGGAGCATGTTCAGGACTCTCATGATAATCTGGAGAAACCTTCAGGCAGGGGAATTTTCCTCATGAAATATTATATGGATTTCGTGGGCATTCTTGATAACGGATCCAAATACCATATGACGAAACAAATGAAAGATGGCATCCAGCTCACCATCAAGAAACAGGTCGTTTTCCAGTCGTGGAAGGAATTGGTGTTGTATGCCGGAAAGAAGTTTCAGCCGGAAGAAAAAGAGGAGAAAACCGAGTAATGCAGGCCGTTTGACCGGCTGATGACGTGTACTTGAAATAAATCCTGTTTTCTGTTATAATACACAAGTAAACATACACATGCCCTTGGTCTCCATCCTGTCACTTCCTCAGGCCCTGAAGCGCAATTGGCAGATTGTCGGTATCTCAATGTTCGTCCTTGGAGTGGTCGGATCACTCGGAGTGTTCTTCTTCATGCAGGGGCGCACCATCATGGACCAGGAATTGCGGGAGCGGTTAAAGACGATGGCGGCGATTTCGGCGTTGCAGTTCCATGCGGAAGACCTCGACGAGTTCCACACGCTCACGGACATCGATAAGCCGATCTACGCGACAGTGATCAGGCAGATGCGCGCGATCCGCAAGCAGAGCTCCGACATCATCTTCATCTACATCCTGCGTCCTCTTGACGAGGACTCGTACGAATTCGTCGCCGATGCCGATTCGCTGTACGCCGTGGCGCAGGAAGATCTCAATAACGACGGCATGATCGATGACAGTGACCAACCCGCGCCTCCGGGCACGCCGTACGATGTGAGCAACTTCCCCAGTATCAAACGTGCGCTCTTTGGGCCCACAACGATCGACGAGCCATTCACCGACCAGTGGGGCACGCATATGTCGGGCTTCGCGCCGATCCTCAACAGCAAGGGCAAGGCCGTCGCAATCATCGGCATCGATATGGATGCCCAACGGTATGTGAACCTGTCGCACCGCATCCTCTCGCCGCTCATCGTCCTGCTCGTCCTCGTGGCAGCGCTCCTGCTCTCCAGCCTCGTCGCCTACTACATGTGGCGTCGCCGCATGGAATCGCTCCAGCGTTTGGACCACGACCGTACGGGATTGCTCCTGCTCGCGCTCCACCAGCTGGGGACGCCGCTGGCGATCATCCAGTGGTCGCTGGAAGAGCTGCAGGAAACCTCCGGAAAAGTCACGCCCCAGGAAGCGATTGCCGTGCACGCGCGGCAGACGGGCGAAGCCGTTAACCAGCTTGATACCATCCTCGATGAAATGAAGGAGGCGAGTGAAGTCGAAGCCGGCACCGTCGATTACCACCGCGAGTGGACCGCGTTGCACAACGTGATCCAATCCGTCGCGACCAAACTTGATCCGCTGGTGAAGAAGCGCAAGCAGACCCTGCAGCTGAACCTCGATTCCTCGCTCCGATTGCCGATCGACCGCAAGCTGATCGGAGGTGTGCTACGGGAACTCCTCCTCAATGCCATCACCTTCTCGCCGGATGGCGGCACCGTCACCGTCACGGCGCGCAAGGACGTCAAATCCGCGCTCGTCGAGATCAGCGACCACGGATGCGGCATCTCCGCCAATGATCGCGAGCACCTCTTTGAGAAGTTCACCCGTGGCGAAAACGCCCATGTGCACCAGCCCAACGGCAACGGTCTTGGCCTCTTCATTTCCAAGGGCATTATCGAGCGCGCAGGGGGCAAATTATGGGTCAAAAGCATCGAAGGGAAGGGAACGACGGTCTTCTTCACCCTGCCGGCGTAAGCGACGCTCTCATGGTGAGACTGTCGAACCATGACACCTGATGTCACCCTTCGACGAGCTCAGGATGACATTCTCGACGTATTTGTCAGATCCTTGCGGTTTTTTTCGTCATGCAGTGATGCATGATCACCTATCCACAATTATTATTACAAAATAATTTGATAATTTGGCAAAAATGTAGTATAATACAACACGAAAACACACACATGCCACACTTCTTTTTCCAGCACCGACGCCTCATTCTCCTCGCCTGCGGGGCCGGCGTCAGCCTGATGGGGTTGTTTGCGGTGGTGCACTACACATCGCAGGAAAAACAGCAGTTTGTGCTCCTGTCATACGAGATGCCCGGTGGCCTGCACCCCTCGGCCCCGGCCGCAGCGGTTGTGGAGCCCGAAATGCTGCCCCTCGCCGAGCGTAGCGTCACGGTGACGCTCACCTCGGACCAAAAAGACCCCGTCACGGCGACGATGAGCATGATGGACCACCCGGAGTGGGTGATTATGGAGAACGGCATCCTGGGGAGCGACGAGCGCGTCTCCGCCGTCGCCGTCCAGGCATTCCTGGAACAGGAGAAGGGGAGCCCCTTCCCGGTAATGCGCATCGCCCAGATCCTTGCGAGCGGTATCGATGCGAAAAAGGTCCTGCGCGCCACCACCAGCGGCGTTGCAAAACCCGGATACGTCTACGACACCGCCGCCATCGCGCAGCAGATTGCGCAGGCACTGATGTACGAGCAGTCCGATCTCCACTTCACCGCCACGTATAGCCTGCCGTTTATTACGGCCATCTCTGCCGACGGCCAGGCCAAGCAGTACGAGCTCCTCGGCACCGGCATGTCCGACTTCGCGGATTCCGACGCGGGCCGCGAGTCCAACGTCCACAAAGCGATTGAAGAGCGCGTGAACAACGTCATCGTTCCCGCAGGAGCCACATTCTCGCTCATCGATGCACTTGATGCGCCGATCACCGAGAAGAAGGGGTGGAAGATGGCACTGGGTCTCTTTGGCGGGGGCGCAGCGTTGACCGTGGGCGGCGGCATCTGCCAGTCGGCCACCACCGTCTACCGTGCCGCCCTCCTCTCCGGCCTGCCGATCGTGGAGAAGCGAAACCACAGCCTGTTCGTCGACCACTACGAATTTTATGGTGTCGGCCTGGACGCCACCGTCTTCCCCGGCTTCCACGACGTCCGCTACAAGAATGACACGGGCGACGACCTTTTGATGCAGGCCTACACCGAAGGCGTCACCGTCTATGTGCACTTTTACGGCCGCAACGATGGGCGCACCGCGTATCTGGACGGGCCGTACTTCGCGCGTAGCAAGAACCGGCCCAAGGAACTCCGCGCACTCAGCACCTACGAGATCGGCTGGGTCCGCACCGTCACCGCGGCTGATGGCACCACCAAAGTCCAGCCGCTGATCGCCACCTACTCCAAGCCCGTCTGGTACTCGATCTTCAAGAAGTACGATGGTGCCGACGGTATGGCGCTGATGACGAGCCTGAAGGTAGTGGTGAAGTGAGGGGAACCTTATCAAGAAATCTCCTGTTTTTGGAGTATTGTCGAGTATTATGTTTACAATTAAATAACTCTGTTTACAATTGTATTTACAATTACATACACTTCCTTTACAATAAAGATATGGATATCAAGGGTCAAATCCTCTCCATGGCTCTCAAAAAAGGCACACTCCACTCAAGGGATGTCGCCGAAAGTCTTGGAATTAGTAGGCAATACTCACAGAGAATTTTGAAGGAATTGGTGGAAAAGGAATTATTGGTGAAAGTCGGTTCAACGAAGGCGGCCTCGTATGTACTGCCGAAACTTGCAGATCAGGTGAAATGGAAATTCGATAAGCGACTTCAGAATAAAAATTTGGCGGAACATGCGGTTTTGGAGGATATCGAGAGTCGATCCCAATTTCGACAGTTACTGACCGAGAATTTGAAAAGTATATTTGAATACGCTTTTTCTGAAATGCTGAACAATGCCATTGACCATTCGTTGTCAAAGAATGTTCACGTGCAGGTTGAGAAGCGTTCGGGCAATCTCCTATTTCTCGTGAATGATTTCGGCATAGGAGTATTCAAAAACATTATGCAAAAGCGGAAATTGAAATCGGACTTGGAGGCAATACAGGATTTGCTTAAAGGGAAAACGACAACACAGCCCCAGGCCCACTCGGGTGAAGGCATTTTCTTCACGTCGAAAGTTGCAGATATTTTCATCTTGGAAAGCTTCGGAAAAAAACTGACGATCAATAATACCCTCAATGATATTTTTATTGAGGATGTGAAGCCTTCCAAAAAAGGAACAAAAGTTTTCTTTCAAATTTCCTGTGCCTCGAAGAAGCACCTCAGTGATATTTTCAAGGAATACCAGACTGATCCAACAGAGTTTGCTTTTGATAAAACTGAAATCCAGATAAAGCTCTATACGCTGGGAACAGTGCATGTATCACGATCGCAGGCACGTCGAGTGCTATCAGGACTCGAAAAATTTAAATCTATTGTCCTGGATTTCGATAAGGTCCCCACTATAGGCCAGGCATTCGCGGATGAAATTTTCAGGGTTTTCAGAAACAGCCATCCAGACATTCAATTGCAGCCCATTCACATGAATGAAACCGTGAGATTCTGGGTAGAGAGGGTCGGAAAGTAAGAAATCGGTTTGGGGATCAGGGGTGCAGAAGCAGTGTAAATTTGGCTAATGCATGCTATAATACGATGCTTGCTCTCTGAAATCATGGGGATGACAGGTTTCGACAGCGTGATTCATGGTGTGTGTTAGCCTCGATCCGGGATCGCACTCTTTCCCGTTACCCAATGGTGCAACCAATATCTGCCAATTTGTCAGATCGAGCCGCTGGCTTGGTGAACAAGGCTGCACGCTTTGCAAAAGGCGTTGTTGCCCCTCAGTTCGCTTTCGTCACGGCCTAAGTTCGCCTCGCGCGGACACGTCGCTCTTCTGACTCCTGCTACGGAGAATCCGACGTCACCAGCAGGGCTTTCCGTTATCGGACGTTGTAACGTGATCGTATCCAGACGTCGTCACTCGCTCCACATCTCTGATTCTCTCCTAGTGGATGCGAGTACGAGAGGATCATGACCGTACAGGCACATGCGCTACACGTTGGACCCGGGTTCAACTCCCGGCATCTCCACCATTCGACTCAGCGCTTCGCGCTTCGCGCTTCGCTCATGGTAAACCAAACTTCGCTCGCTGAGTCATTACTTTTTCGATCGTTTACCGAGTACCCATTTTTGCGAAGAGCTCAATGGCTTATCTTTTCGGTGAACACAGCCAATCCAACAACATGATTATTTGGCGGGAAATAACCAATAGAATTGGATTGTGTAAGCGGCTACGATGGTCCCCATGCCCACTCGCACCCGCAACCTCTTCGATCCCAAATCCAAAGAGCCCTACAAGCTCAGTCGCTCTCGACTGGACCGGTTTCTAAAGTGTCCCTGCTGCTTCTATTTGGACCGCAGACTGGGAGTGGATCAGGTGTCGGGTCCATCGTTCACGCTCAATACAGCAACGGATACGCTTCTGAAGAAAGAATTTGATGTTTGTAGAGCAAAGGGCGTACCGCACCCCCTGATGAAGAAGCATAAAGTAAATGCTATCCCCTTTAAGCACCCTGATATCGACGTATGGAGAGAGAACTTCGTAGGAGTACAGCATCTTCACAAACCCACCAATCTACTCATTACAGGGGCAGTGGATGACATTTGGGTTGATCCAAAGGGCAATCTCATCATCGTGGATTACAAATCCACCAGCACCACCAAAGAAATAGACCTGAATGACGGAACTCCATGGAAAGACCAGTACAAACGTCAGATGGAAATCTACCAGTGGTTGCTACGCCAGAATGGATTCAAGGTAAGTAATACGGGGTATTTCGTTTATGTGAATGCAGATACAAGTCAGGATGCTTTTGACGGAAAACTCGTCTTCAAAGAAGAGATCATAGCTCACAAAGGCGATGATAGCTGGGTAGAGCAGGCCATCATCGATGCTCACAAGTGTCTTTTGAAGAAGAAGGCTCCAAAGGCCTCTGAGGGTTGCGATTGGTGCGCGTATCGTTCTGATGCTTCAAAAGTTCTCGACGCTTGATATTCCCGAGAATAGTAAAGAATTCGACGTAGTCATCGATCTGGGATTGGGTGAATTTCATGGATTTGGAGCTAAATAAGCGAAGTATATGATGCCCCTCAGTATGTGCACGCGATCTAGCCTGGAGAGGTGGACTTCTCAAGGAAGAGAAACCGAGGCCCTTTTTCGTCACAAAAAAGGATGGCATGCTGTTCAAACTGTTTTCCGAGATTCACAGCATCGGTCTGCGAGATATTCTCAATGGTGAAACTCTCTTCTGCATGGTTCTTGCACGTACCCAACGAGGGATAGTAACAACGCTGTTGCTCTTTTAGTATGTCTTCAAGTTCTCTGTTCCTGCTTACATTCTCTTTGAGGTCTAGTTCCCTATTCATGGGATTCCACGCAGTAACAATTGCGAACTGCTTATTCGTAACGACGTTCGGGAGTTTCTTGTCCCCCATCGTGAAGTACACTGGCACGTCGCTTTCGTCCCTTACCATGAACTGCGTACGGTTATAGATTTCAAGAATTGCCTGATCGGATTCATGAGACATACAGCTGTAGTGTACTGCATCAGTATGTATGCTCTGCACCATGCTGCTCCACATACCTCATTCCTCGATAAAGATTCCTGATGACATGCGCTCGACGTTGTTGCTTTCTGATGATGAGCTGCACAAAGAACTGCTTCGAATGACCGACTGGTTCACTGATCTGATCTTCGATGTAGATGGTACAAAGCGATTGGTCTTTCCAGTGAGCCGACTCGTGTGCGACCCCGAGCGTTTCTCGGACGACGCTCTGGAATCAATGGCCTCCAAGGGAATGGGTGCGATCTATACACAGACATCAGAAGGCTCGCTGCTGCGAAAGAAGCTATCTCCACAGGAACGGAAGCAGCTGCTTGAGCGTTTCTATGCTCCTCACCATGCCGCCTTGGAGGCTATGGTTCAAACAGAGATCAATGCACATGGGTCCTGTCTCATCATTGACGCTCACAGCTTCTCCTCCAAGCCCCTTTCACATGAACCAGATCAGAATCCCAACCGGCCAGACATCTGCATCGGCACCGATGCATTCCACACGCCACAGGAGCTGGTAAAGGTTGCAGTAGGAGCATTCGAGGAGTGCGGCCTCTCCGTTGCCATCAACCGGCCATTCCAAGGAACGTTGGTGCCCATGAAGTACTATCAGAAGGACAAGCGTGTTCTGTCTGTAATGATTGAAGTGCGCAGGGGTTTGTACATGGATGAGGAATCGGGCGAGAAGAACGAACGTTTCCCCGCTGTCCGCTCGCAGATTGAGTCAGCTTTGTCCTCCATTCTGAAAAAAGAGCAGTTTGAAGGGATTCGATAGTTAATGACAGCAGTGGCGATACTGACGATCTATACTGACGGTACCGACACTGATCATTCTTTCCTGCCATCGCTCAACGAGCCGTGTCTTCACAACATCGAGGATTTTTCATTGGGCTGATACACAGAAAGCATCGTCTCAAACTCTTCGTGCATCTTATCGGCTCGTATCATCTTGTTCTTGAATTGGCAGTCCGCACCACGGTACCAATAATATGAAACTTCTGTGCATACTATTGTTCTACATACTATGATTAGCGCTATACTATAAATAGCATGATCAACACTGCCATTTATCCATCCGTTTCAGCTGGACCGGCCAAGGTTGAAATTGAGATTGAGAGGAAATCTGTGAAGATTGAATACTCCGAAAAAGATGGCCTCTGCGTTATCGAGGGTAATAAGAAAATTTTCGAAGTGCAGGCAAAACCTCGATCCTTTCGGCTCACAACTTTTCAAGATGACGAAACTCGATTCATGCAGGAGATAACGGTACATGGACACAAGTTACGCTTTCGTTTTCAGGACTCATCCTCGGTACCTCTTGTTGGAATGTTTTTTCTTTGGCTTGCGGGACTACAGGTGTGGGTGGACGACAGGCCGGTTCAGGGAACCTGTGGCGATCCCGATACACAGATCACAATCGCATCCTACGGCCTATACACACTTTCGGGGTCGCTCATCCTTAGATTGCTATCTGCGATTGCAACGCAGGATCCTACACCTTCAGATGGAGCAATGGTGATAGCTCTGGCAGTTGCCGGTGGGTTGGCGTTCTTGGGATCGCAAACAAAGAAGCGGCCAATCCTCGCCACAAGTCTTGGACTAATCTATGGTTTCATCGCTACGTCATCAGTAGTGATGCAAATTATTGGTAGAGTACTTACTGAGAATGCACAGGCATCGTCCGTATTTCCTTTACTTATCTGGGGGTGCATACCGGCAGGAGCAACGTTGGCTTTATTTCGTGGTTTTTTGGGTGTCCTCAAACTTCGGAAAACGTGAAAATTTTCTTGGAAATTTTGAAAAATCGACCTTCACGCTCCTGTCGATGTATCAGAATATCTTCTATTTGATACCTCAAACACAAAATGGGAGGACGAATGGCAATGTACCTGTGAGAAAGGCTATAAATGGAGTGAGGATGTAAATCACAAGCAATGTGTAAAAATATAACTCCATGGACACAAGCTCCTAGAGGCACTGACCGTTCGGATAAGCGTCAGGATGCCCAGCCAACTGACGATACTGACGATCTTTTTGGCTATTTACTTCAATGCCTGAGTAGAAAGGCTCGATATTTGCTCCGCCCAGCCAAGAATCGACTGCTCCAAGCGGTGTAAACTTTTTCGCAGGATGTCCACCATTCGACTCAGCGCTTCGCGCTTCGCGCTTCGCTCATGGTAAACCAAACTTCGCTCGCAGCGGCGAGCTTCGCGAGGAAAGCCCGAATCCGAAAAATGCCTCGGCTTCAAGACCCCGCACGAAGTGCCATCCTCCCACTGCTCCCGCCTGGATGTTCAACTTCCAGCTTGAATTCGGGTGGCCCACTATTTGATAAAATGACATAAAAGTGCTATAATATACTTAATGGAACTCTTTCACGGATCGAGCTCGGCAAGCTTGCCCGGTGTCCTTGATGTCAAGAATCCGGGGTTGAAGGCGGCGGGAGAATTGCTCGGGCAAGGCGCCGTTCCGTTTTGCGGGGAACTCCATCGGGGAATTGCTGAGGGGGGAGTGAACCTCAAGTTTATTTCCGTTGTCCCCAAAAACGGATTGGACTCCGCAGCAGTGTATGCGCAGCAATATGCCGAAGAGCCGTGGACTCCCGCCATTGCCGTCTCCGAAACGGATTGGCTGAAAGACGGGTTACAGAAAATCGAGGGAACGACGAGGTGTTTTAGCGGCATGACCCGGCAGAGAGTTCTGCAGCTCATCGACCTGCATCAAAAACGAACGCAACAGTGGCAGCAGCTCACCCCCGAAGAACAAGACTTTGTTCAGCATCCATTCCCCATCATCTACGGCATTGCCGAGCACAAAGAGGCAGTAGCCGTCGACTCCGATTTTCGGGCGGAGAAGGGCGTCCGCGATGTTCCGCCGGAAGCGACAACGATGTACGTCCCCTCAGATAAAGTTTCCTTGATGGAGGCGACCGTCGCCGCACGCGGTTTACAGTTCGCAGTGCGACCGCTATCTGTGTTGGCGAAAAACCAACAACTCGCCGATGGCATTCGTTCACGCTTGATCTCAATACTGAAAAAATCAATTGAATGAACACAGTGCCCACTGCCCGAATAATATCCTGAAGGTTTTGAGGATATGCGGCGACAGTTTTCTCACCGATGTTCTCGAGCGCGCGATCTCTCTTTCTTGAGTCCGCGTTGTAGCTCAGCCGCAGGCACATGCGCTACACGTTGGACCCGGGTTCGATTCCGGGCATCTCCACCATTCGACTCGGCCTTCGACAGGCTCAGGCCTCGCTCATGGTAAACCACACTTCGCTCTTTTTACTCCAGCAAAAAGGAGCAAAAAAATCGACGAACGCAGTCACACTTTCGGCAACTCATAGAGCGAAGAAAAAGCTCGTGCCTTTGAAAAATACCTTAAAAGTTCCTCAGGCTTTGCATTGAGGAACTAGAGACTCAGCTGATTGCTGCTACCATTCAGCTATGGATCTAACGAACATAGATATCAATGCTCTCGCAAAACAACTGCGTAAGCCTGACGGTGAGATCGGCAACGAAGTCGGTGCAGCGATGGTGCAGTTCAACATGAGTGCGATTGCATTCACCATCGAGTGTTTGCAGATACAGCCCGGAGATCACATCTTGGAAATCGGCTTCGGGCCTGGAGAAGCGATCGCCGAGGCGGCACGTTTAACGCCGGACGGGTACGTCGCGGGTATCGATCACTCATCGGAAATGCTCAAGATGGCCGAGAAACGAAATCATCAAGCGGTCATGCAGGAGCATGTAGAACTGACGCTCGGCGATGCACAAGAACTCCCGTACGCAGATAACAGTTTTGATACGGTATTTGCGGTGAATGTCTTTCACTTCTGGTCGGACCCGACCCGTGAACTCGCGGAATGCCGCAGAGTGCTGAAGTCAGGCGGTCGAATCGCCTTCTACCTCACACATCCATCATCGTGGTTGCCAGGCATACGTGAAACAGGTGTCTTTATCGCGCGAGAAGTTGAGGATGTAGAAAAAATCCTTGTGTCTACCGGATTTAAAAATATGGAGAGTCGCACAACGAAAACGGAACCGGATGGCATAGGGTTTTTAGTGATGGGGCAAAAGTAATACTGAATCTTTCAGCCACACCCATCGCCATATATAAAAATCGGGTATGGGATCGTCACCACGCCTCACTCTTTTTCACTTCGGAACAAAAGAGCTACGCGTGGCAAGCCACTTTTTCCAAGCGAAGTGTGCTCCGCGAATCAAACCAACTTCCGATATTTTGCCAGAATCAACGTCTGAAAATACACCGAAAAACTCTTCCAATCTTAACTCCATCTCTTAAGAGACTTCGTCCTGCTGATGATCAGTGCGTGGTTCCGGAATCCGGAATGGGAAGAAGCATTCATTCTACCACATCAAAAAAGCCCCGTGTTCTCGTATGGGGCTTTTCGATTGTGTCAGGCGGCCTGTCCTTCGTCAGGCTGAGGAGGCCGCGCTGGATTTCTGCGGCGAGAAACGCCGCGCTGGATTTCTGCGGCGAGAAACGCCGCGCTGACCGCGCCCACGAAGGGGCGCTGCTAATTATTTCATCGCTGGCTCCACCATGGGGCGGACGTCACCGCCACCGAGTCCGCCGCCGTAACCGCTCAACTGCTGGTCGAACATGGCTTTCTCCAGCGGGATGACGACTGCGGTGCGGTAGTAGTAGCCCTGCTGCGCGCTTTGCACTTCTTTAACCGGGAAGATGAGAGAGGGGATCACGAGTTCCTCCCGCTTGTTCGCCTGGTAGCTGTAGTAGACGGAGAGCCCGACTGTGGGTTCACCCAGGAGGATCTTCTGCGTCTGGACTTTGGTGCCCTTGGGCAAGGAGTCCATCGGCATCGGGCCGTAGTTATCGACCCTCGAGAGGAAGGTCTTGACTGCGGCTGCATCGGTGACGGCCGGATAGTCGGACTTCGCGTACGTGCGGTCCATGAGGCCGAACACACTCATCACTTTCTTCTGCTTTGTGTGGACGGAAATATTGATGCCGGTCGGGCTGCCCTGCTGGTCCATGACTGCTTTGCCGTCGATCATGAGCGGGAAGACGACCTGCAGCGAATCGGGGATGTAGGCGTTCGCCTTGTCGGTCGTGCGGTCGTATTCGGTCTTCCATGCCTTGTTCACCTCGGGCTCGCCGTAGTGGCTCAGGTCAATGCCGTGGACGTCTGCGAATTCTTTGGCGATCGACATCAGCACGTCATCGGTCGGAATGTCACCCAGCTTCACACGTTCCGCTTGCCAGCAGGCGTCGGTGGTGCACTTGCTCTGCGGCCACTGCTCCCACTGCGCGTCGATGTTCACCGAGGAGTCGCGTAGGTTGATGTACAGCTGGTAGCCCATCGGCGTGTTCTGGGCGAAGCTGAGGGAATCGATGTTCATGCCGCCGAAGGAGTTCAGGTTGAGTGTGCCGAGGTTGAGGCGCGAGGAGATCGCCGAGAGTGGCA
>SICS01000004.1 GCA_009691305.1 Candidatus Peribacteria bacterium
AAAAGCATGAAAAGCGGCGCGAAGTCCTCCGCCATATCTTCGGGCACCTCACGCAACCTGAGCAACTCCAGCTCGCTCATCTGCACGAGAAATTGAGCCACACGCTTTTCTCCCAATCCCTTTCCTGACATTTGCCATGAGATTCTCCCTGCCGTTCACCGTCCCTCCCGTCCTCCTTCGCCATAAGAAGAAGATCATCGCGGGCACCATCGTGTTCATCATCCTGGTCTTCGGCTTCCGGAAACTGACCGCACCGAAGCAGCCCGAGTACATCACTGCTGAGGCAGTGCGTGGTGATGGTTTATGCGGATTCCTCCCCTTCATGCCTCGGATAAATCGACCGATGAGTTTGCCGTATGCTCTCCCCGTCATCTGCGAATTCCATGCCATCCATTGTAAAAATGCGCATGCCAGCGTTGCGACATTTGTCCGTCATATCGTGCACCTGATTTTCCGGATTAGGTACAGTCATGCTTTCAATAATACTTTTCAGTTGATCGGGGTCGATGCGGAGCATTTTCAAAGGTTGTTCTTGCTGGGCATCGTAGGATCTCGGACGAGCGAGAGTGGACGGAGACATAGAGGTGTGGGTAGGAAGTAGTGTGCACACTGTATGGCGGGCGTATTGAGCGCGAGAGCTAAGCGGAAAATGAACTCGAGTGCACCGGATTTTTCCTCTTCCTAAAAACAAAAACCGGACGGCGACGAACTCGGGACATTCGTGCGGACGCGCTACGTGCGCTACACTTTCCATCCGTGAGTCCACGTACACGTCCAGCGAAGAAGACATCGTCGTCATTTCTGAAAAAACTCGGACCGGTGCCTCGATACGCCGATTGCTCCGCAATCGGCTACTCGGCATGACAGGAGGAGTATAATCATGGCACATGAAGAGAAAGAAACGCGGTCTATTAGCTCGTCTGGGTCCTGGTTTTATCACCGGCGCTTCTGACGATGACCCAAGTGGGATCGCCACGTATTCCCAGACCGGCGCCATGTTCGGCTACGCACAGCTGTGGGTGGCGGTGTTTTCGCTGCCGTTTATGATTGCGGTGCAGGAGATGTGCGGACGCATCGGAATGGTGACGGGCAAGGGGCTCTCGGGCGTCATCCGCAAGCATTATCCCAAGCCGATCCTGTACGTGGCCGTCGCGCTCCTCCTAATCGCCAACACGGTGAACATCGGCGCCGACCTGGGCGCGATGGCATCGGTGGCCAACCTCGTCGTCGGCGGGAACTTCGCCATCATGCTCATCGGGATGACCGTTCTCACGCTTGTGCTGGAGATCTTCATCTCGTACCGGACGTACGCCAAGTACCTCAAGTATCTGTCCCTTTCATTATTCAGCTACTTCTTTATCGGCTTTGTCGTCCATCAGGATTGGATGCAGGTCTTGGGCGCCGCGCTGATCCCACACATCTCCTGGACGCCGGAATACCTGCTGAACATCGTGGCACTCCTCGGCACGACGATCTCACCGTATCTCTTCTTCTGGCAAGCGGATGAGGAAGTGGAAGAGGAAGTCGCGTCGGGGAAGCTGCGCATGATGGGTGTGGGTACCCCGAAGATCTCCGACCGCGACATCAAGGTGATGCGCATCGACACGATGACAGGGATGATGTTCTCCAACTTGGTCACGTTCTTTATCATGATCACGGCGGCGTCCACCCTCCATTCTGATGGCATTATGGAGATCACGTCTGCGGCGCAGGCGGCGGAAGCGCTCCGTCCGATCGCTGGGGAATTCACATTCCATTTCTTCGCGCTCGGCATCATCGGCACCGGCCTGCTCGCCGTCCCCGTGCTCGCGGGCTCGGCGTCGTATGCCGTGGCCGAAGCGTTCCAGTGGCATGAGGGCCTGTACTTAAAACTCAAGAAGGCCCACGGCTTCTACGGCGTCATTACGATCGCAACGCTCATTGGGCTCTCCGTGAACTTCACCGCGATCAGCCCGTTTTCGATGCTCTACTACACCGCCGTCCTCAACGGCGTCATCGCGCCGCCGCTCCTTCTTTTGATTCTCCTTATCTCGAATAACCGGAAGATCATGGGCAAGCGGACAAACACATGGGTGAGCAATGTGTTGGGTGGCATCATCACGGCGGTGATGTGGGTGGCAGGTGTGGGGGTGCTGTGGAATTTCCTCTAGTGGTGGCTCTCTTTCCTGTATAATTCACGCTGTGGGTCGGTACCGAAGTGGTCAAACGGGCCTGACTGTAAATCAGGTGGCTTACGCCTTCGCTGGTTCGAGCCCAGCCCGGCCCACCATAAAAATACATACATCTGAAAATGCCCCGACTGTTTTGTCGATTCCATTCCGTTGACGTGCGGGTGTACGACTGTACACTCGCGACATGACCGCACAGATCACCATCGACGTTTCACAATTCCCCGCCACGGAGAGCGGAAACTTTGAAAGCATCCTCAACTGGGTGCGTGCACAGCCGTCGCATTCATCCATCCACGTCTACTACCGCAATCGGATGACTGCCCCGCTCCCGCGACGCTTCCAAACAGTGTTGCAGGCACTCGGGTGCACGGTGACACGGAGAGTGGTTTGTTCGTGAATCGCCCAGCCAAGACACACAGAAACACCATTTTTTCCTCCCGCCTGCCCAGCGAATTTTCTTGCACCCCGTGATCACTACGGTGCAGAGCGGCTTGTCTGTATTTCTTTCCCTATTTTTCTATGATGCACAGAATAGTGACGTCATCAGTCGTGAGCTTTGTGATGGTCGCATCCATGATCGCCCCTGTTCTCGCGATGAACGAGAGCGGTGAGCATGACCGTGGTGGGTTCATGCCTAGTTCAAAAACTGTCGACATCGCCTGTGTGAAGACCGCTATGGATGCGCGCGAGACCGCACTCATGGCCGGATGGGCGACGTTTAATACGTCGATCACGTCGGCCTATACAATGAGGAAGGCAGCATTGGACGCTGCGTGGGTGATGACGGATGCAAACGCTCGCAAGACGGCGATCAAGGCTGCGTGGGATGCGTTCAAGAAATCCAAGCAGGCCGCCGCGAAGCAATGGAGGACGGACCAGAAGGCCGCATGGCTCGCGTTTCGCACGGCAACCAAAACCTGCAAGGCCGGCGACGTGGATGTCGGCGGCGAGTCAATGGACATGTAGGTCACTCAATCCTCATGAAATATTTCCGGGTCAGGCCCCACAGCACCGCGATGCTCATCGCGCATACTGCCCAAAGGCCTGGCCCCGTGTGGGGTTGCTCCATCGGTTCGGGGGTCACCGGTGGGTACGCGTTCTGCGCATAGCCGGGGACGTTGCCACTCAGAGGCGAGCCGTAGCTATCCAGCGAGGTCGGCTGTCCGTTCTGTGACGACGGATAGACTGGTGCTGCTCCTGCTCCGGAGGTAGTGGAGCCCGCTGCCGCGCCGGAGGATTTCGAGGAGGACTTTGAAGACTTCACGGATTTGGACGGGGACTTGCTACTCGATTTCTTCGAACTGCCCTGTCCGGAAGGGAGGACGACACCATCGGTGCCGCCGCCAAACGCTTTGGATGAGCTGCTCGACACCTCGCGTGCCGTGCTCACAATGACCGTGCCTTGGAGGTCCTGGTCGGTGGCCGAGGTGATGCGGTGCTCTTTGTCCGTCTCGGCCTTGCCGACGACGAAACTCTCGCGTCCGCCCGGGAAGATCGCGGGAGTGTTCAGGAACTTCCCGCTGCCGTCCCGCAGCGTCTGGGAGGTGATGATGTGGGGGATCGACTGGTCATTGACCCACACGATGCGTTGTCCCGGATGGACGGTCGCCTTCTCCGGATTGAAGCCGGACGTTGGCGTGATGTGGATCTCGACCGGAGGCAGGGGAGCTGTCGGTGCCGCAGGTGCGGGTGAGGACGAGCCGCCGCTGACCTGTGCGGTGATCGATAACCAACTGGTGAGAGAGGCAAGGTTCATGGCGTTCCACCCACCCGCGAGCGTGAATCCGACGACTGCGAAGACCGCGATACCGACGATCGCGCCGGGCAGCCGCGATGCCGATTTCACCGACACGCGCACGGGGCTCACAGCACTCGGTGAGGCCGCAGAGTGGACCGGGACGTCGTCGTCCGCGGTAGATTGCCAGTGGGGGTGCAGGTCGGTCATAGCGAGTGTTTAGCGATCATCTGGCGACGGAACGCGAGAAGCGTGCCGATCACAGCGGATCCGAGGAGCAGCAGCAGCAACGCGGACGGAGCGCCCGATTTTCCAGGGACGCCCGAGCCGAGTGGCTGGTCGACGTTCTCCACGGGGTTCTTAGGAGCGATCTTGTTGGTCGGAGAGCTTTCGGATATTGCGTCGAGAGACCCGATGATTTGTGAGGATGCCGTCGCAGCGTTCCCAATCTCGATGGAGGCTTCGGTGCTGAAGGACGTCTCCCGGTTCTGGTCATCCACGCCGCGCACGGCGACATAGTACGTTTTGCCCTTCGGGAGGTCGCGGATCACCGCTCCCCGCGAGGCCAGCGAAACGCTGCGCTTCTGGAGATAGCGACCCTTCATGGTGCCGTAGTACACGTTGTATCCCTGGAGTTTGGGGTAGCTGAGCAAATCCCACGTCACGTAGAGGAAGGAATCCTTCGTGCCGACGCGGACGTTCTGGACCTGGATGAGTCCGAACGATCCGACATCGGGAGAGGACGGGGCGGACGGCACCGGTGCCACCGACGATGCGCTCGAGGCGGTTCCCGTCACGTCTGGGCCGGACGGCGTATCCAATTGCACGAGCAGGGTGCCGAGCGGCTCGGCGAGGAGATTCTGGTTCGGGGAGGCGGTGGTGATGATGGCCGTGTGGCCTTCTTTCCCACTGCGCTGATCGTAGAAGCTCAGCGGAGTCGATGCGGATGTGACCTGTTTCACGGTGAAGATGAGATGTGCGATCGGGAGGATGGCGTCCTTCGGCTCCTTTCCCGCGGCGGCACTGGCCCCAACCTTTGCGTAGCCGGAGACGGGCGAGAAATCGGATTCGCCCGGGACGACGACCGGGAAGAGCGTCGAGACGGTCACGGTCTTTCCTTCCAGGACATCCGCGTCGTACGACAGCCACACTTTCACTTTGCTGATGGATTCTCCGGTCGGGTTGGCCAGGACGACATCGACGTCGAGTGGTTCCCCCGCTGCGAGCGCCGCCGTCGCATAGGTCGACGGGTCGGATGCTTCGAAGAGAGGACAGTCCTCCTGCTTCGTCTTCTCACAGTGTGGGCGGAGGTAGAGTGTCGGTGACGTTTCCTGTGCAAGTGCGCTCCCGACCGTCAGCATGGCGAAGGCTCCCGCGAGTACGAGGGCAGTTGCGTGCCGTCGCGGGAAAAGTGTGTCCATGGACATGTTATCGAGTAGAGAGTGCGTGCAGGACGTATCCCAGGTCGCTGGCCGTCAGGTGCAGGTCGCCATCGGTGTCGCCGCGGCGGAGTTCATCCGCTGCCGGCGTCTCAAGGCCTTCCGAGAACTCATAGAGGAGGTAGGCGTCTTCGGAATCGATTGTGCCGTTGCCATTCACATCGCCGCGAAGATCCGAACCGACGTGCAGCAATTCCTGCAGCGCTGCTTCGCTCTTTGCGAAGGGGTGCAGGTCGCCCGCGGTCTCGATGCCCATCGCGAATGCGCCGATTGCGCAGAGCGCGCCCAGGCTGAGCGATTGGAGCATCTTGGCCGTTAGGAACTTTTGCTTCTTTGCCATAAATCTCATTATTATAGCGAAAAAGCGCCCTTTTCTCAATCCAGGCACGTTTGACGTCCTTCTATGATGTTTCTCAATCATCATCATTTTTTCTGCTAGATTCTCCTTGTGCCCAACATCTTCCTATTCACCGGAGAGAATGGCTTTGCCCTCCGTACAGAGAAACGGCGGTGGACAGACGAATTCGTCGCCAAACATGGGCAGGAGAACGCACTTCTCATTGACGGATCGCATATTTCGTTGCGTTCGTTACTCGACGAGGTCACTGCAAGTCCTTTCATCTCGGGCAAGCGCCTCGTGGTGATCCAGGGCGTGCCCCGCCTCTCCAAAGAGGAGATGCAGGTGCTGCTCCAGTCGGTGCACCCCGATTGCATCCTCCTCTTCTGTGACCCTGCGCCGGATAAGCGCCTTGGGGGCCTCAAGCATCTCCTGTCCGTCGCCACGGTGAAGGAATTCACGCCCGCCCGCGGCAAGCAGCTGCTTGATTGGATGCAGAGGGAGAGCGCGCAGCAGGGGTCGGTGCTCGAGGGTGCAGCAGCAACGGAATTGCTGGGGATCGTGGGCGAGAACCAGGACATGCTCTCGCAGGAACTCCGTAAGCTCGCTCTCGGCGGTGCCGGCCCGATCACGCCTGCCCGGGTCGCGCTGCTTGCCGTCCCGTCGGGTGAACAGGAAATCTGGCAGCTCACGACGCTCCTCACGCGCGGTGATCTTCCCGGAGCACTCCGGTACTCGCGGTCGTTGCTCAAGTCTGGGGAGGACCCCTACTCACTCTGGAATGTCCTACTCTGGCTCGTCCGCTGTCTCACATCGGTGACACTCTCGGTGGCGGAAGGTGAACGCAACCCCGCCAAGATTGCCTCCACTGCAGGCGTGCCGTTCCCTACCGCCCGCATGCTCGTGCCGATGGCCGAGGGAATCCGCCTCTCGCAATTGCGCCCCTTCCTCGCGTGGGCCGTTGCCGCAGACCGCGACCTCAAGACCGGTGGGTACAAATCGACTGGCGAGGCGTCGCAGGAGCTGGTCGCGTTGATTGATGAGTTGATTGTGCGGTGTTGCTCTTTGAAAGAAGGGTCACTATCAAAAGTATAAAAGCAGAATGGCTGCTCCCAGATATTCATCTCGCCTGCGTCCCTCCTGCCTCCTCAATCTGCTTGAGGATATCCTCCGTCGCCTCGTCCTCCTTCTCCTTGTGCGCTGCCTCTTTGCCGGTGCGTTCCATGCGTCGTTTCGTGCGATCCTCTTCCGTCTGCTTCACCGATTCCGCTGACGCGACCTTGTCGATCTCGCCCTGGTACTTGGCGTCGATGGAAGCCAACTGCTTCCGCTCGTTCTCCAAAATATCCCGGAGGTTCTGGATCTGCTCGGGTGTCATCACCGGGAGGATGCCCACCCAGTACTTTCGCTCCTCCTCGTTCATGCTCTCGGACTTGTTGATCAGCTCAATAAGGTCGCCAAACTTCTGCGTGACATCAGCGGGGACAGTCCCTTGTTGAGGCGGAGGTGACGGAGTGGGATCGGGCATAATCGTATCTTACGCCACGTTGACGATTTCGTACTCAAGCTTTCCGGATGGTGCTTGGATCTCCACGCGGTCGCCCTTGAGCCTGCCGAGGACGGCCTTGCCGATGGGGGACTCGTTGCTGATCTTGTGGTCCAGGGGATCGGCTTCGGTGGAACCGACGATCGTGTAGCGCTCGGCTTCGTCGCCATCCGTGATGTTCTGGAGCATCACCGTGCAACCGATTTCGACTTCCTTGTTCTTCGACTCCTTTTTTTCGGAGATGATTTTGGCGTTCTTGATCTTGCCTTCCAGTTCCAGGATGCGCCCCTCGACGAAGGCCTGTTCGTTCTTCGCCTCTTCATATTCCGAGTTCTCGGAGAGGTCGCCGTACGAGATTGCTTCGCGCAAACGCTGCGCGACTTCGGCACGGCGGGTAGTCTTCAAATGCTCCAACTCATCCTTGAGCTTCTTGAGCCCTTCTTTGGTAACGAGCGTCTGGTCGTCGTCGGAATACGCCGAGCCGCCGGAGGAGGTGGCAGGCTCAGAGTCGTCACTCAGCAGGATGTCGTCGTTGATCATGGGAAATGGGGAGAACTGCGCTATTCTACGCGGTTTGCTGCCCATGGCAATGGTTTCCTACGACTGCTTCAGCACCTCTGGCCAGCTCAGGATCGGCAATTCCTCCACCTTCTGCAGCGTCATTGCCTCCACCAGCCGTTTGGCCAATTGGACGTTCGTGATCAGCGGGATGCCGTGGTCGGTCGCGAGGCGGCGGATGTAGTAGCCGTCGGTCTGCTCATCCATGCTCGTGTGCGTGGGGATGTTGACGACCAGGTCGATCCGCTTCTGTTCCAGGTACTCGCGGATGTTGGGGCTGCGCGGTTGGGAGACCTTGTGGAGCAGCCCGGACGGGATGTCGCGCGACGTCAGGAACTCGTGGGTGCGCTCCGTCGCGAAGAACGAGAAGCCGAGGCGCAGGAGTTCCTGGATCGAGGGCAGCAGGTCGATCTTGTCCTCCAGCCGCCCGACGGTGATCAAAATATTCTTCTGCGGCAGGCGGAAGCCCACCGCGAGCATTGAGAGCAGTAGCGCCTGCTCGGCCGTCCATCCGAAGCACGCGACTTCGCCGGTGCTGGCCATTTCGACGCCCAGCCGCGGGTCGGCTCCCTTCAGGCGACTAAAGCTGAACTGGGCGGCCTTTACCGCAACGTGGTCGAGGTCGACTGTCTGGTAACGCTTGTCCGGAGGCGCCTTGCCGAGGAGCGCCTGCGTGGCGAGCACCGCGAAGTTCACGCCGGTCACTTTGCTCGCGAAGGGAAAGCTGCGGCTGGCGCGGAGGTTGCATTCGATCACCTTCAGGTGGTTGCTCTTCGCGAGGACCTGGATGTTGAACGGCCCACTGATCTCCAGCCCTGCGGCGATCTGCTTGGCGATCACTTTTAACCGGCGCAGGGTCGCCACGTTCACGCGCTGCGGCGGCAGCACGATGGTCGCATCACCCGAGTGCACGCCCGCGTTCTCCACGTGTTCCGAGATGGCATAGAGAAGGAGGCTGCCGTTCTGTGCGACGCCATCGATCTCGATTTCCTTTGCGCCCTGCTCGAACTTCGAGATGACGACAGGTGCTTCCTTGGACACAAGTGCGGCCTGTTCGATGTACGCTTGTAAATCTGCATTGCTGTGGACGACGGCCATGGCTGCGCCCGAGAGTACGTAGCTGGGGCGGACAATCACGGGGTACTGCACGCCTTCGGCGAATGTGCGCGCGGACCCGATGTCGGCGAACTCCTTCCACGACGGCTGGTCGATGCCGAGCGTGTCGAGGAGGGTACTGAACTTGTTGCGGTCTTCGGCGCGGTCGATGTTCACGGGGTCGGTGCCGAGGATCTGCAACCCGGCGCGCGCGAGCTTCGGCGAGAGCGAGTTGGGGATCTGTCCGCCCATCGAGACCACGATGCCGTCGGGATGCGTCAGGTCGGCGATGTCCCGCACGCGTTCCTCTGTCAGCTGTTCAAAGAAGAGAACGTCGCATTCGTCGTAGTCGGTGCTGACGGTCTCGGGGTTGCTGTTCACCATCACCACTTCGAAGCCCTGCTCCTGGAGCTCATGCGCGGCCTGCACGCAGCACCAGTCAAACTCCACTGACGAGCCAATCGAATACGGTCCGCCGCCCAGCACGATTGCGCGCTTCTTCTTCGGGTCCTTCGTAAACGTCACGTCGTGCTCCGTGCCGTGGTACGTCATGTAGAGGTAATTCGTGTGTGCGGGGAATTCGCCCGCGAGCGTATCGACCTGCTTGATGACGGGGGTGATGCCGAAGCCGATGCGCTTTGTGCGGATCTGCTCCTGCGGCTCCTCACGGATGACGCCGATGGAGGAATCGGAGAATCCGTGGCATTTCGCGCGGGCCAGGAGGCCCGCACTGAGCGGCGATGCCTTGGACTGGAACAGTTCTTTCGCGACCACACTGCAGCGGTGGATCGCGTCCAGGAACCAGGTGTCGATGCCGGTGGCGATCGAAATTTCCTTGGGCGACCATTCGCCTTCGAGCGCGGCCGCCACGGCGAAGAGACGGCGCGGGGTCGGGCGCCGGACTTCTTTATTGAGATCCGTGAACGGGAACGGCACAGGGTAGAGCCCGTTTGCACCGATGTTGAGCATGCGGATGGCTTTCTGCAGTGCTTCCTCAAATGTGCGCCCAAGCGCCATTACCTCGCCCACCGACTTCATTTCGCTCGTCACCTGGTCGTTGACGAAGCGGAACTTCTGCAGGTCCCAGCGGGGCATCTTCACTGCCACGTAGTCGAGCGACGGCTCGAAGTCCGCGCACGTGATTTCCGTGATTGCGTTCTTCAGCGACGGCAGCGTGTACCCCAGCGCGAGTTTGGCGGCGACGAATGCGAGCGGGTAGCCGGTCGCCTTGGACGCCAGCGCGGAGCTGCGGCTGAGCCGGGCGTTGACCTCGATCACGCGGTACTTGCGCGAGCGGGGATCGAGTGCGAACTGGATGTTGCACTCGCCGACAATCCCCAGGTGCCGGATCACTTTGAGCGAGATCGACCGCAGCATCTGGTATTCGGTGTTATCCAGCGTCTGGCTGGGCGCGACCACGATCGATTCCCCCGTGTGGATGCCGAGTGGGTCGACGTTCTCCATGTTGCACACCGTGATGCAGTTGTCCGCACGGTCCCGGACGACTTCATATTCGATCTCCTTCCATCCGGTGAGGTCTTCCTCCACGAGCACCTGATGGCTCTCCACGAAGGCGACTTTCACGATGTCGCGCAGTTCTTCTTCATTCATCGCGCGTCCGCTGCCCTTGCCACCCAGCGCGAACGCGGCGCGGATGATGACGGGATAGATGATCTCCTTGCCCGCTTCGAGGGCAGCCGGCATCGATTCGCACGCACGCGAGCGTGGCACGTCGACCCCGATGCTTTTCAGCTCCGCGTTGAAGAGAGCCCGGTCTTCGGTCTTGTTGATGCTGTCGACGGGTGTCCCGAGCACCACGATGCCGTGCTTCTTCAAAATCCCCTGCGCATCCAGGGCGACGCCGCAGTTGAGGGCCGTCTGCCCGCCAAAACTGAGCGCAATCGCGTCCGGTTTTTCCTTCTCGATGACTTTGGTGACGAAGTGGGGCGTGATCGGCAAAAAGTAGACCGCGTCGGCAAGTCCCCAGCTCGTCTGGTTCGTCGCGATGTTTGGGTTGATGAGCACGACCCGCTTGCCTTCCTCCTTAAACGCCTTGATCGCCTGGCTGCCCGAATAGTCGAATTCCCCCGCTTCCCCGATCTTCAATGCCCCCGACCCGAGCAGCAGGATCGTCCGGATTTTCGAAAAATCATTCCCCCCGCCCTTATTAGGCGTCGAGGAGCCGACGTCCTTCTCTGCGATCATGTCCGGGGGAGAGTAGGGGAGGGTGATGCCGGGTGCAAGAGGCTCTGCTACACTGATCCCCGAAGCCCCTCCGGATACTCTCTGTCGCATCGGTCCTGACCCTCTTTGTGGCCGCAGTTCCCGGCGTTTTTGCCGATCCCTACCAAGATCTCCAAAGCGGCGTGAACGCATTCACGCCGGTGATCCAGATGGACCTGCAGCAGCACGCGCAAGACCAGCTGGACACGAAGCTGGAAGCGGGCGATGACTTCTTCCCGATGTCCGGTTCCGGCGCTGCGTCCTCCCGTCCCATTGTGGGCGAAGGGGGCCAGTTCGTGTCCTTCAAGATCGATGGCGTGTCATACGTCCTCTCAGACGTCCCTGCCAGCCAGTGGTTTGCACCGTACGTGCGCGACGTCGCCGACCGCGGCATCGTCTCGGGCTACCGCGACGCCAATGGGGTACCCACTGGGATCTTTGGGCCGGAGCGGCCTGTGAGCATTGAGGAGCTCGCAAAGATGGCCATCGGTGCTGCGCAGATCAATATCGGATCCGGTGGCGTGTTGCCCAAGAACGTCGGCGCGCGGCAGAGCTGGTCGAAGTCCTACATCAATACGGCGGAGAGGGCGGGCTTCGCCATCTACACGGACGGCTCCGTCGACGTGACCCGGTCGGCGACACGCGCAGAAGTTGTGATGACGATCCTCCAGGCATTCGGCGTTTCCCTGCGCGATATCCCTCCCGCGGATCTTGCGTTCACCGACGTGAGCTCGGCCACACTCTTCGCGCCTGCCATCTTCACTGCACTCAATGATGGCGTCGTCTCGGGCTTCACCGACGCCAATGGCAACCTCACCGGCATCTTCGGTCCCGAATTGCCAGTGAACCGCGCGGAGGTCAGCAAAATCATCAGCATCGCCGTGCAGATTTACGGAGGGGAGTGATGCGATGTCATCCTGAGCTTGCGAAGGACGACATCGCTTCTGTCTATGGTTCGCAGGCTCACCATGACAGAAGCTACGCTCTCGGCCCCCTTGTCCGGTGCTGTACCTCGAGGTGCTTCGTGCTGGGGTGCATGCCTGCGAGCTCCAGGATCAGGGCACCAAGGATCAGGAAGGCCCCGCCCACGACGTGGTAGCCGAGAATCGGTTCATGCAAGATCCAGGCGGCGAATATGATGGAGCTGATCACCGTCATGTTGGTGAAGAGGGAGACGATGGTGACGGGCAGCCTGTCGAGCGCTTCGTAGAAGCTGAAGATGTTCAGGAAGCGCGAGATCAGGCCGAACCCGAGGAGCACGGGGATCATGGACATAGGGAACGCGCGGATCTCCTCGATCAGCGTGTACGACAGGAACGGTGAGATCAGGAAGAAACAGCTGACGGCGACCGCGCCTCGGATGAAGAGTATCAGGTGCGGTTCCGTGTGGCGGAGGTACTTGCGGAATATCACACTGCCCGTCGCGAAGGAAAGGCTGGAGAGGATCAGCAGGATGTCGCCCGGATACAAATGCAAGCCTTCGGTGAAGCCGCGCAACGCAATCACCAGCACACCGGCGAACATCGTGGTGATCGAGAGCATGTGCTCGCGGTGGAAATGTTCATGCAGGACGATCACGGCCAGGATGATCAGGAATACGGTTTCCATATTGCCGAAGAGCGACGCATTCACGGCGGTGCTCATCTTTAGTCCGGGGAAGAGCAGGAGCGGCGCAATCGTCCCGTTCGTGAGCCCGATGCACAGCAGCGGCAGGTATGATTTTCGGGGCAGCTGTATCACTTTCCGGATGATCGGCATCAGCCCGTAGGAGAAGATCACAAAGAGCCCGGTGAGCAGTTCGCTGATGAAGAAGAGCGAGAGCGGCGACAGCGACTCCGTGAGGATTTTCGCGAACGTGTTGTAGGTCGACGCGGCCAAAATACACACCACCAGGGCGATGCCTCCAATAGAGCGCGAGGAAACGCTCTTTCCACGCCATTCTACGTAGGGCCACTGCTGAAGTGGGATGTGGATCATTTCAGATTATTATAGCATATAATGCATTTTTAAGCAACTACGAGCGAAATGGCAAAAACTGCACTGGCATCCACTGGGCCCATGTTTGCCATGAGGCGATCTCCTCTCACATGCTACCATCGACGGAGATCATTCAGTGCCGCTGTGGTGAAATGGTATACACGGGGGACTTAAAATCCCCTGACCTCTTATCGGGTCATGCTGGTTCGATTCCAGCCGGCGGCACCATTGACGAAATACTAAATTGCTTTATTGTATACACAAATGAAATTTCTTAATGAGGTAGTCGCTCTTGCAGAAAAAGGTGTGAATCCCGAAAGCCATTTAGCATTTGGGTTTCATGGAACGAGCATTCAAGCCATTAAATATCTGGCTCAAACAGGATATCTGCCAAATTCCGGCTGCTGCAGAGATGAGTTCCATCTATGTCCCACATCAGGAACAGATTATCAAGACGGACCTTTAGGTGAGGCACAGTCGTATGCAAGAATTCACGCTGTCAGAAATTCAATTATTCAAGAAATTAAAAATAGAATGCCAGAAATTGATGATCAATTTTTGGAGACTATGTGGAGTATGTGCGAATGTCCGAAGGGATTCTTCAATGTCGATAATAAAGCAGACGAGAGAATCCAGGCCCGCCTTCAGAAAATTCTGAAAACACCTTCAACAGTCATCCTCGACCGTTATATTCATAGACTTGTTTGCGATAAACAAGGATTGGTAATTAGCCTGATACCAGAAATTACGAACTTGAAACGAAGGAAAGGCCTTGATGAAGATGTTGTTGTTGATGTGCCGAAAGGCCTGCCTATGAGATACATTTCTGGAATAGAACCACAAGGACAATTTGAATGGGATGAAATATTGAAAAATGGCATGGAAAATGTGGAGCTCGTGTATAAACGGAAGTAAATCGATCGGTTTCGTTATTATTCTTTCAGATCGGCAACGCCTCCAATTTGATCTTTGGCGACAGTTCCTTGTCGCCTCTTTCTCCGACCTTGAGGGGTTCACGCGTGATGGGGTCCACTTCCTGCGCGACGACGACGAGGCGGCGTAAGGTGGTGCCCACCGGTGTGCAGGTCATGAGCGTCGCGATGCGTTTGTTTTCGGGTTGATCGAGGACGGTCGTGTCGCTGGGGCTCACTTCACGTTTGCCGGTGACGACATAGCGGTGCCGGTCGCCGCGGAAGTAGACCCAGTACTCGTCGCCCGCTTTCAAATCTTGCAGCCGCGCGAAGACGGTTTTGTATTTGCCCGGCGCCCACGGGTAGTAGGAGCTGTGCCCGGTGACGAAGAAGTTCCCCGCCTGCCCCGGTCGCGCCGTGCCGGGATAGTGGACGACGCCATCCGTGAGCGCGGTCTGGATGTCGGTCTCCACTTGGTCCCAGTCCTGGCGAATGAGCGAATCGACCGGCGGCGTTACAAGCGGGATGTTCAGGCGAAGTTTCGGTATCAGGATGCGGTTATCTGGCGGTCCTACCCCCGGTAGGAAGCTGAGGAGTTCGCCGCGTTCGCGACTGTCGGGTGACTGCTTGGCGCCCTGCTTGAGCGTCTCGATCATGGCGGTGTCTTCCTCGCTCTCGAGTGATTCGATGGTCGGGCTACTGAGGACCATCGTCACCTTCGACCGCGTGATCTGCCAGAAGCTGTCGTAGTTCAGCGCAACGAAAAGGAAGAGGAAGATCATTGTGAACGTCCCGCCGAAGCGCACGATATCCAGGAGGAAGAGCATGCCACGGCTGTACTGTTTGATCTCACGTTTGCGCGTGGGTACCCAGACCGGCTGCGCTAGAAAATTCCATGCAGTGCGGAAGAAAGCGGCGATGTCATCGCGCGCTTGCTGTAGGACAGGCATCCCTGCCGTGACGCTCACACGGTACTGTCGCGCACCCTCCCGCACGGCACCGCGCGTTACCGTCCGCAGTTGCACAATGCGTTCGTGGACGTGTATGCGGATCGGTTCGGGCCGTGGAGTTTCCGCTGACGGCATTGCCGGTGCCTCGACCGCATGCAATTGCGCGGGCTCGTCTTCGACGATGATCCATTCCGTGATCTCTTCCTCAACGTCCGCAGCCGGGAACGGCTGCTGCTGAGAAGTGTACTCAGCAGCGCCCCTTCGTGGGCGCGGCTCCACGGTCTCCGCAGGTTCAGGCTGAGCCGAGGGAATGATGATATTCCCGTCGGCATCGTAGTAGGCGCGGTGCGGGTTTGGAGGGTTCAGCAAATCAAGAGAGTATATCATGTTCTTGGCTTGTTTGAAAGAATCCTTCGATACGCTTGCTGCGGAGTTTATCCCGAGCTCGCCTCTACAAAATGACACCACCACCCACCACTTCTTCCCCCCTGTACAGCACCAAAGATTGTCCTGCAGCCTGGGGTGGTTGCGGGTCGTCAAAGGTGAAGGTACCGCGGTCGCCAATGACGGAAATTGTTCCGCGTAGACGTTGTGATAAAGATCTTGTCCGGCACTCAAATGGGGTCGGGGAATCCGCCTCGGGCATCCACGAAATCCACCGAAGTTCCTGGAGCTGGACGGAGGGCACATGTTCGACACCCTGTTCATTCACGACGAGTCGGTTGGTGGAGGAATCTTTGGCGACGACTTCCAACGGAATTTTCAATCCGCCGATTTTCAGTCCACGTCTCTGGCCGACGGTATAGAGCGGCAGTCCTTCGTGCTCTCCAACCATCTCACCATCCCGTCGGACGATCATTCCCGGCTCCAACGCATCGCGTAAATGCCTCTTCAAAAATTCCTGCGGGGTCTTCTCAGGGAAAAAACAGAGGTCCTGGCTCTCGCGGTAGTGCTCGTCGAACGGCACGCCGAAATTCTGTGCGAGCGAGTATACGTCTGCCTTCTGCATCGCGCCGAGTGGGAAGAGGACGTTGCTGAGCTGCTCTTGCGTGAGCCCGTAGAGGTAGTAGCTCTGGTCCTTCGCCTGGTCGACCGCTTCCAAGAGGAGATGACGCTCAGACCCATCGGGCAACCGCTCCTTCGCAACACGGGCGTAATGCCCAGTCGCGAGTCGATCACAGCTGAGTTCTTTCATCAGCGAGAGTAATTTTCCGAACTTGATCGTGCGATTGCAGCGGATGCACGGGTTCGGCGTCAGCCCGTTTCGATATCCCTCAAGAAACGGATCGACGACCTGCTCTTTGAACTCATCCTGCAGGTCGACAATGTGGAGAGGGATATTCAATTGTTTCGCCACGAACTGCGTGCGCGCCGCGGTCTGGGCGTTGCAACACTTGCTCGGCAGGATCTCCGAGATCGCGGGTGCCAACGGGTCCGTCCAGAGTGTGAACCGCACACCAATAAGCTCATGTCCTTGGCTCGCGAGCAGGTGAGCGACAGTCGATGAATCAATTCCGCCGGAGAGGGCCACAAGAATACGCATTGATCAAATTATAGCGTTCCAAAGCCGTTTTTTGATAGAAGAATCTACTGAAGTTGTGATCCTATATTCTTCTTTGTAGGGTATCTGCCTATGTTGCCGCTCATGAAATATACCGTGCCCGATGGACCTGAGCCGAAAGGCCTCGGCCTGAGCGAGTTGCAGGTGCAGGCTGACCAATTGGCGTATATGTCTGTGTTTGATCTGCCTCTGGACCAGATGCAAGACCTGCTCGACACCGCCTATGCTCATTTGGCACTGGGGAATTCATTTCACTATCGAAACTCCCTTCTCGACACCATCCAGATGCTCGAGGTGTTCATTCATGTTCGTGTAGCGCTGGAAAATTTCACGAAATCTGTCTCTGTTCGTGACGAAGCGTACCCCGATAGTGCTACCATGGACGCATGCAATTCCAATCAATTTCAGAATTCATCAATCACGCCCGATCCAAGGGCATGGACCACCAAACCATCCGAATGCTCCTCTTGAGCGCCGGTTGGAAGGAAAAGGACATTGCCGAGGCGTTGGTCTCGGGCACGCTGGAGATGCCGGTGCCTATGCCGCCGGATGCGGGCTCCGCGCGCGACGCGTTTTTCCATCTGCTGAGCTTTACCACATTGACCTCGACCGTCGTGAGCTTGATCTTCCTGTACTTTAACTTCCTCGACCGTCTCCTCCCCGATTCAGCTTTTCCGACGTACTACGATGACCTGTCATCCATCCGTTGGGAGCTGGCCATTGTCTTCGTCTCCTTTCCGCTCTTCCTGTGGATGATGCGCCTCCTGCAGAAGGAGTACGCCGTGCATCCTGAAAAACTTGCGTCTGGCGTCCGCCGGTGGCTCACATACCTCATCCTCTTTGTGACGGCATGCACCCTGACCGGTGACCTGATTGCATTGATTTTCTCGCTTCTGGAAGGCGAAATCACGCTGCGCTTCTTCCTGAAGATCATCACGCTCTTCATCCTCGCTGGTCTGCCGTTTACGTATTACCTGCATGCCCTGCGGCTTCCATCGGAGCGATTCACGAAGGATCCGCTGCACTTCATCTACAAGATGGTCGGCATTGCCATCGTCCTCGTCGCCATCGTCGGAGCGTTCTTCGTTACGGGCAGTCCGCTCTACGGCCGTTCGGAGAAGTTCGACGAGCAACGCCTCAATGACCTTCGTGCGATCCAGAACGAGGTGTTCAACATTGCGTGGGGCAACAACCAGCGTGGTGTTTCGCCGCTTCCGACCACACTCCCAAACCCGCTGCCGATGACGCTGGTCGAAGTGCTCGAGAAGGCGCTCTATCAGAAGCCGGACATCACCGATCCCGAGACCGGAATGCCCTACACGTATCAAGTGACCTCCGACCACGCCTTCCGTCTCTGTGCCGTCTTCGATCTTTCGCGAGACCTCCAGTACGACATCTTCTGGAACCACCCGGCGGGCGAGAAGTGCTTTGCAATCGATGCGCTGGATGGGTACGGCAAGTAGCTGGGGAGCGGGCATACTTGCCCGCCTAGATGCCACGAATCGCAGGCAAGTATGCCTGCGCTCCGGTATCATGAGTTTGTGATCGAAAAGCTTCGTCAACTTGCGCGTGAACATGCTGAGCTTCAGACGAAGCTCAACGATCCGGCTGTGCATGGCGACCACCGGGAGCTTGCGCGCATCGGCAAGCGTATCAAGGAGCTCGATCCGCTGATTGATCTTCTGGCTGAATATGAGCAGGGCCAGACGGCGATCGCCGAAGTGGAGAAGCAGAAAGGCGACCCGGAGCTCAAGGCGATGGCCGAAGAGGACGCCGCTGCGGCACGTGCAAAAATCCCCGAATTGGAGAAGCAGATGAAGTCGTTCCTGATCACCAAAGATCCCGATGACGATAAGAGCGTGATTCTCGAAATCCGCGCGGGCGCGGGCGGTGAAGAGGCGGCACTGTTTGCTGCGGAACTCTTCCGGATGTACCTCCGGTATGCCGAGCTGCAGCGGTGGAAGACTGAACTTATGGATAAGTCCGATGCCGACTCCGGTGGTATCAAGGAGGCGTCGTGCAAGATTGAAGGTGCAGGCGTCTACGGAAAGCTTAAGTACGAATCCGGCGTGCATCGCGTGCAGCGCATTCCGGCGACCGAAGCGAAGGGCCGCATCCACACGTCGACCGTCACGGTAGCCATCCTTCCCGAAGCCGAGGAAGTCGATATCGTCATCAATCCGGGTGACCTGCGCACCGACACTTACCGCAGCGGCGGCGCGGGTGGGCAGAACGTCAACAAAGTGGAGACTGCCGTGCGTATCACGCACATCCCCACCAATACCGTCGTCGCATGCCAGACGGAACGCAGTCAGTTGAAAAACAAAGCGCTCGCGATGGGCCTCCTCCGGTCACGACTCTACGCTGCTAAGCAGGAGAAGCTTGCCAAAGAACGGGGTGAGTTACGCTCGGGGCAAATCGGTTCGGGCGACCGCAGCGAGAAGATCCGCACCTACAACTTCCCCCAGGATCGCATCACCGACCACCGCATCAACGAGAGCTTTAGCAACCTGCCGGCCATCATGGAAGGCGAGGTGGGGAAGATTTTCGACACCATGAGAGAAAAGGACGAAGAGCAAAAATTGGCCTTATTGGAGAGGAAATAACTGAGTAAATAAATAGTTCTTATTGCATCTTTCTTATAAAGTAGTACTATCAACTGGTATGGAATCTGATGGTCAAGAGCCAGTGAATACATCGTCGAAAAAACCAGGGAGTACTCCTGTGCACTCGGGATCTTCCAAGCGGCTACATCAGCTTAATCAGTTTGGTGAAGAAGGACGAACTGGAAATGTGCGCGAATTTTTAGATAGCCCCGATCCTGTAATCAGAAAGGCAGCAATACGTCTGCTAGGGGAGAAGGATATTATTTAAGCAATCTCCTCCTTCGTCGATTCCATCGGCGACAGCATCGGTGTCATGATCGAGGGTGATGGCTCCGCGACGTCTTCACTCGTGCGGGTTTCGGGGAGGAAGGGGAGCAGTGGAAGCGGGAGTAGGCTGCTCAAGATCGCGATCCACATCACGATGTGGAGGTTGCCGTAGTCGGCGGCGATTGTCTCTGTCGCCGAATGGACTCCGAAATACGTGGTAAGTGCCGCTCCGCCCAGGTCGCTCACGCTTAAACCGATATTCATCAAACTTGCGAGTACCGCAAACATGGTCGCCTCGATGCCTTTGGGGCACACCCGCGCAACGAGGACAAGCAGCGGCAGAAAGCCGAGCTCGAAGAGCATGCCGTCAATGAGCGTGTCCGCCATCGCGAAGAATTGTGGGCTCACCCCCAGGACGTCATACCACTTGTAGAGCAGCCCGATGCTCGGGAGGGAGAGGACGACGCTTGCGATCATTAACCAGAAGAACAACGTCTTCAACGGCATGTTCAGGAGGAACTTCCGAAAGACGATGATGCCGATAATTCCGGTCACATGGCTGATGAACGCGAGCCGACCGAAGAACTCCGGTGTGAAGTGCAATTCGTCGATTAAAAAGTAGTTAAAGGCCCCGCCGGAGGTGGGGGTTGCACGCCAGATGAACAGAAACAGAGCGCTCCAGAGCAGTGCGGGGGTCAGTGCCCCTTTGAATTGGCGCCAGACCTTACCGAGGGAGAAATCCGACTCGGGTAATGGACCTTCGAGCACGAGCAGCGAAAAAAGGACGGTTACCAGCGGGAGCGTCCCCGTGATGAAAAACACATTCCTCGCGCCTATCGCCTCCACCAAGATCCCCGATGCATACGAGACGATCAGTGCGCCCGCGAGCAGCGCGCCGCGGCAGATGCTCTGTAGCTTGCCGGCTTCCTTCTGGTTCTTACTCTTCTCAGCGACAATGCCGTCCACGATCACGTCGGCGAGTGCGAAGCCCATTGCCGAGGTCAGTGCAGCGAATGCCGCCCCCCAGAATCCACTGACCCACGTGGCCTGCGAAAAATATCCTGCAGAGCCAAGGAGTCCGGCGAGGAAGAGGTACGGCTTCCGTCGGAGGCCGAAGACCGGCCGAATATCCGAGATCAAGCCGTAGATCGGTTTGATGCTCCAGGGGAGGATCGAGATTGAGCCGAGGAATTGGACCTGCTGGATGCTGAGGTGCAGGTCATCCTTGAAGTAGAACGTCGTTGCGACGCCTGCGAGCGATGTGGCGCCCGCGATGAAGTAGACGAACGGGATCAGGATCCGAGTGAGATCGAGGCGCATAGTCCGTAAGTGTACCTATGTTATCCTGAGCTTGCGAAGGATGGCGAAATGAGCAGATGTTCCATAGGTATGTGGAACATCTGATTTTCGTTAATAGAAGAGCAAAAAACGACTTTGAGAAAATCACAGAACTTTCGTACACTGCAGTAAATTGGATGTTCTACCCACATATAAAGCGAAATCGCTTTCGAATATGGGTCGCGTGTCGTCCTTCGCAAGCTCAGGATGACACGCTCGCGCAATCAGGATGACACGCTCGCGCAATCAGGATGACACGCTCGCGCAATCAGGATGACACGCTCGCGCAATCAGGATGACACGCTCGCGCAATCAGGATGACACGCTTCGTATATCTTCCATCATCTGACTGCGTTTCTGAATCAAATCCGCTGTACCAATATCTGAGCGGAATCTGATAGGCCCCTGCACTTTCGAACAAATTTCTTGTGCAACTTTTTCGGCTTCTGCAATTGAATTTCCAATTCCAACGATTCCGGCTGTTCTCGACCCTCCGAGGTGCAGTCGTCCCTGCTCATCCGCACTGACATCGCCGTAATACAGCCGTGCATTGTCGGGAAGGTCTGAGGGGAAGATGACCTCCATCCCTTTCTCGTCCTTCTTGTCCGGGTAACTCTTGGGGACGATGTACTTGCAGACGGTTGCCTTCTTCTCAAAGCGTACCAAGTCTTCCGTCAGCTCCCCGGTGGTGATCGCCTGACAGACAGTGACGAAGTCGGAGGAGAGGAGCGGCAGGATGTTGAGTGCCTCGGGGTCGCCGAAGCGTGCGTTGTACTCGATCACGCGGATGCCGTCCTTCACTGCGATGAAGCCGCCATAGAGGATGCCTTTGTACCCCTCGCCGCACTCGCGTAGGAGCGCGTCCGCCGTTTGCCGGTTGATCTCGGATGCGCGTTTCACATCAGCGGCAGTGAGGAAGGGGAGTGCATGGTTGGCGTCGGTGTAGGTGCCCATGCCGCCGGTGTTCGAGCCGGTGTCGCCGTCAAAGGCGCGCTTGTGGTCCTGGACCGCGGGCATGTCGACTACCTGTTTGCCCGAGACGAATGAGAGCAGACTGAACTCCACCCCGATGAGCTTCTCCTCGATCACGACCCGTCCGCATTCATTGAGGCATTCCAGTGCGTACTGCATCCCGTCGTCCACACTCATCAAATGCTCACCGCTGACTTTGACACCTTTACCTCCTTTAAGTGCGTCGTACTTCACGACGTAGTTTCCCTGCAATTCTTGATCAATAAATGTGTACATCTCCTTTTCCTCTTCCAAAAGGTCTCTTTGCGAATTCGCTTGCCGTTCAAAAATGCGGAATTTGGGGGAGGCCTTGATGCCGTGTTTTTCCATCAAGTTCCTCGCAAACCCCTTGCTCGCTTCAATGCGCGCAAGGCTCTTCTTGGGTGCGACGGTGGGGAGTCCCAGCTCTTCGAGCACATCCGCCAGCCCGCCACCGATAGGATCATCCGGCCCGATCACTGCCAAGTCGGGCGTCGATTCCTTCACGATCCGCACGATGGATTCGAAGTCCATCAGGTTCTGGACGTGCATTTGTGATGCGATTGCCCGGATTCCCGGGTTGTTGTTGGCGCACACGGAAATGATCTCCGGCTTCTGTGGACTACGGTGCAAGGCCTCCGCGAGGGCGTGACCGCGAGCACTGGATGTAACAAGAAGAATTTTCATAGTAAGGTCATCGCTTTATACGGCTCGCCCTCCTCATCGCTCGTCATGCTGTGGGAATCACGCGTGATATTTCGGCTTTTGGCCATGTCGAGGAGGAGTTTCTTGTTCACCTCCGGCGTGGGGTAGCGGCCGTTGAAGCATCCGGTGCAAAGCTTGTCGATTTTCTTGTTGCCGAATTGGATCGAGTGCACGAGGTCTTCCACGCGGGAGTAGAAGAGCGCGTCTGCACCGATAAATTTCTTGATCTGGTCCACGGTGTGTTCAGACGCGATCAGTTCATCCGTCGTCGGGATATCGACGCCGTACGGGCAGGGCCCTTTGATCTGTGGCGCTGCGGAGGCGAAGAAGACTTTCTTGGCACCGGCCTCTCGCGCCATCTCCACGATCTTCCGGCTGGTATTGCCCCGCACGATGGAATCGTCAACGAGCAGCACGTTGTTGCCCTTGAACTCCAGCTCGATGGGGTGGATCTTAAAGCGCAGACTGCGCTGGCGCATGGCCTGCCCCGGCATGATGAACGTCCGGCCGATATAGCGGTTCTTCACAAAGCCCTCGCGGTAGCGGATCTTGAGCTTATCGGCGAGGCCGGCGGCAGCAGCGCGCGAGGAGTCGGGGATCGGGATGATCGAGTCGATCTTGAGGCCGCTGCGCTTGATCTGTTCCGAGAGCGATTCCCCCATACGGACGCGCGCCTTGTAGACGCTGACGCCGTCGATGATCGAATCCGGCGCTGCCAGGTAAACCCATTCGAATGCGCAGGGATTCAATGTGCCCTGCTTGCAGACACGGGCGTGCACTTTGTTGTGCCGGTCGATGAAGATGGCCTCACCGGGAAGCAGATCGCGTACAAGCTCATATCCGAGCGGCTTCATCACGGTGTTTTCGGAGGCGAGGATATATTCTTCCTTCATCCCGAACTTGCGCTTGCCGAATTGCAGCGGACGGATGCCGTACGGGTCGCGGAAGGCGAGGATTCCGTGCCCACCGATCAGCACGACCGCCGAGTAGCTTCCTTTGCAGCGGCGGTGCACCATCCGGACTGCTCGGAACACGTGCTCAGCCGTCAGGGTCTTGGGGCGCTGTTTGCGCAGGGCTAGCGAGAAGACGTTGAGCAGCACTTCGGAGTCGGAGGTGGTGTTGAGGTGGCGGAAATCCTGTTCCTTGATCTCCTTTGCGAGTTGAGCGGCATTTGTAAGGTTTCCATTGTGTGCGAGTGCGATGCCGAACGGAGAGTTCACAAAGAATGGCTGTGCCTCAAATTCACTTGAGCAACCTGCCGTGGGGTAGCGCACATGCCCGATGCCCATGGCACCTGTGAGACGCTGCAGTGAATGCGTATGGAAGACATCGCGCACCATCCCGTTGCTCTTCTTGAGGTGGAACTGGTTATCGTACGTCACGATCCCCGCGGCGTCCTGCCCCCGATGCTGGAGCACGATCAGCCCGTCGTAGAGGTCTTCTACTGCTGGGCGATAGCCGGAGACGGCGAGAATTCCACACATCGAACTAGTGGGTAGTGGTTAGTGGGTAGCAGGAACGCTGAACACGACTTTGCCCGGAGAGGGGAAAGCCGAAATCGCGGTGGCGGGGATCTCCACAGACACAGTGTAGTGAGATTTTGCTTCCAGGCAAGCAGCTAGGCCGCATTTAATAGGCCTGTTTTGCGTTCTAATCGCGTGACGCGGTCTTTAATGTTCTCAATTTCTTCACGATTCGCACTCTGCAGATCATGTCGTATATTTTCGACCGCGACATCGAAGTGTAATTCTAATCTCTCACTCATAGTGTGTATGCGCCTTTCGGTTTTATCGTAATACTGACCAATCTGGTCCATTAAGAGGGCAATATCCTGTTTCGTTGCCGGAGCAGTCATATCGGTCGTCATAGGTGAGGGGGACGGGATCAGTTCCATAGGGGTGTGGAACATTCCCAGTATTCATTCAATCTGCCGCTGTTTGGCTCTGACAGTGTTCCGGATCAAACTCGCCACCGTTAATGGACCCACGCCCCCAGGAACGGGAGAGATCGCGGACGCAATCTCCTTTACCGCATCGAAGTCCACGTCGCCCGTGAGCTTGTCGCCACTCCGTGAGATCCCGACGTCGATCACGATTGCGCCCTTCTTCACCATGTCCGCGGTGATCAGCTTCGCTTTTCCTACGGCGCTGATGAGGATGTCGGCCTGCTTCGTCTGCGCTGCGAGGTCTTTGGTGTGCGCATGGCACACGGTGACGGTCGCGTTGCGGTTGAGCAGCATTACCGCGAGGGGTTTGCCGACGACGTTGCTGTGGTTGACGATCACGACGTGTTTGCCTTCCACCTTCCCAAGTTTGTAGAACTCGAGCATCGCAATGATGCCGGAGGGTGTTGCGGGCGGCAGGTGCTCGAACTCTTTGGAGAGCAATGTCTTGCCGATGTTGTAGGCAGTGAAGCCGTCGACATCTTTCTTCGGTTCAATCGCCCGGATGATCTGCGGGACGAATTCCTGCAAATGCTTGGGCAATGGCAGCTGCACGATGAAGCCTGTTACGTCCGGTTCGCCGTTGAGTTTTTCGATGACAGAGAGCAGTTCTTCCTTCGTGACGGTGGCATCCAAATGCATATGCTCGTGCCGCATACCGACGGCCTCGCAGCTCTTCAGTTTCTGTTTGATGTAGCTGGCACTCGCAGGATCATCACCCACCTGGACGATCACGAGCTTGGGGTCGAGCTTCTTCACAAGCGGGGTGAGCTGTTTAAACATGGCGTCAGCGACTTCCTTGCCAGTGAGGAGGATGGCGGACATGGCTCTATCATACGGCTATACCAAGCCCCTGTCATGGTGAGCTTGCGAACCAGACAGGGGCGTTGTCGTCCTTCGCAAGCTCAGGATGACAACGCCGTTCGACCTATTTCATCACTTCAGATTCACCTTTCCCTCCTCCTTCACAGACGTCTCATTGTTGCTTCGCACCTGACCATCCGACAATGTCAGCAACGAGCTGCCGATGCGGACGATGCGCTGGATGTCTTTCTCGCCGCCGTACCAGTAGCTGCCGGCCTTTACGAACTCATCGGTGTTGTCGTAGTGCGAGATTTTGCCGCGGAGGGTGAAGCCTTTCATGCTCACGTCGTACACGTACGCACCCTGGAACACGGGCATGCCGTCGGCGCTCTTGGCGGAATCTGCGGGACGCTGCGTCACGAGGATTGGGAATGCCAGGAGGTTGCGCTCCTTATCGAACAGCAATGCCTTGTGGTCGGTGAGGAGGGGACTGTCGGTCCCGCGGTCGCCGATCACTTCCACGGACATCTGCTTGGGGTTGCTGACGTCGGTCACATCGAACATCGCCATCTTCAGGCCCTGGATCGCCGTGTAGTAGATCGCGTCGGTGCTGTGCACTTTGTCGGCGTCGATTGATTCATCCACATCTTTGCCGAAGCCGATCACATGCGTCGCATCGTAGGGATGCAGGTAGTTGCTGAAGCCCGGGATCTTGAGCGCGCCGAGGACCTTGGGTGCGCGCGGGTCGCTGAGATCAATCACGAAGAACGGGTCGACCGTCTTGAAGGTGACCATGTACGCGCGGTCGCCGGCAAAGCGGACGGAGTAGATGGTTTCGCCAGGCGCGATGTCGGTCACGGCGCCGGTCTGTTCCATGTTCATGTTCAGGACATAGACGTTGTTCGTCGACCGGTTCGTGGAATCCCATGACTGTCCGATCGTCGTGGCGATCCGGAACGTCGAGCCATTCTCATCCATCGAGAACTGGTTGAGGATGTGCCCGGGCACATTACCCTGTGCCTTGAGCTCAACGCCGGTGTCGGTGAACGCGAAGCGGTAGAGGTGCGTCTTCTCCTGGCTCTGCGAGTTCGCAGAGTCCCAGACGTAGTTCCAGAGCGGTGTCGCGACGTAGAGGTTCTGCAGCGACGCGTAAACGTTCTGCGCGTTGCCCAGCACCACCGTTGACTTCACGTCTTTACTGAGGTCATCGGTCGGGATGACGGCGACCGTCATGTACTGCGGGGAGGGGATGTGCGGGAGGATCGCGATTCTCGTGCAGGGCGCGACATCCATCATCTTGCCGACCTTCGAGTCTTCCATCTGCGGGACGACGGTTGCCGGAGTCGTCGCTGCGCCCGAATCCATCATGATGCGCGGGTCGCCCCAGTACCTAAAGCCCTGCTGCAGGACGAGGTACAGCTTGTTGCCGATCTTGCGGGTGGAGACGGAACTGCCGTCGAAGCCCACCGTGCGCTCGAGCTTGGGGCTCGCTGCGTTGGAGACGTCGTAGATCATCACTTGGGTCTGGGATCCACCGTAATACGGCATTGTCGACCCCGGCGCGATCATCTTTTCCATCATGACGCCGCCGTTCAGTGGCACCGGATATCCTCCACCGCTCCAGGTCTGGCCGAGGAGGATCAGTTTGCCATCATCGATGTAGAGCTCGGTGGGAGAGAAGTTCTTCGTGGTGAGGTCGATCGTGCTTTCCAACTTCATCGACGAGGCAGGAGTGGCGCGGACAATCTTCACCGTCGTCGGGTTGTTGCGGCTGACCGTGTAGATGAAGGTCCCATCGGTCTTCACGATGTCGCCTTCATCGACGCCGGCCACTTGCACGTTCGTCTGCGAGTAATCACTTCCTGCTGTCGTGCTCTGGTTCGCTGCGGGCGCCATCGGAGCGGCCGCGCCTGCGGCGTCTTCCATCCGCATCATCACCTCTCCTCCTTTGTTGAAGTACATCGGGCCGCTATTGGAAGCGGATGTCGCCGATGCGAACGCCTGCAGGTCCGCGCAGGACTTGGGGTACTGCACCGCATCGGATGCGGTGTTGATCGAGATCAACGGGTTGCGGAGGTTCAGGAGACCTTTGCTGGCCAATGTCGTCTTCCCTTCGCTGAGTCTCCACATCATCTCTGCCATCTCGCCGCGCGTGATGAAAGACTCCAGTTTCGTGACCGAGGGGGGAATGGCCTTGGACGATTCCAACGCGAGCACGTAGCCCTCGTACCATTCGTTTCCGCCTTGCATGGCGTCCTGGCCATACGCACCGGCGATGATCTTTGCCGCTTCGACAAAGTTGATCTCCCGCTCAGGATGGAACATCCCGTCGGGATAGCCCTGGATGATGTTCTGGTTGTTCAGAGCACAGATGTAGCGGAAGTACCACGCGGACCGCTCGACATCGGGAAATACCTGGCGCGTCGCGGGGTTGTCACATTCTGCAAGAGTATTGGACTTCGGCGCGAGGATGTTGGCGATCACCTGCACGAATTCGGCGCGATTGATCGTGGACCCCGGCTTGAACGTCCCGTTGGCATAGCCCTTGAGGTCACCGTTGCTCTGCAGCTCCTGGATTGCCGTGCTGTATTGCGTCGATGCCTTCACGTCGGTGAATGCGAACGCGAATGCGGGTAGCAGTTGCAGCCCGAGTGCGAGCGCGAGGTTCACCGCGATAAAACGGATGGAGCGTGTCATAGGAAAAGAGGGGAATCGTGTACATCTAGGATAACGGATGAGAACCCGAAAGGTTACAAAGTCTCCGCTGCGATTCTGTAGATAGTTTCCGCAGTTGCGCCCTTGTCACCTGATGTATCTATGACACGGATGCCATTCTGCTCTTTCGCAAGGTTCGCGTACCCGTCGTGGATTTTCCTCTGCATCTCTTCTTTTTCGAAAATTTCCTTCTCTGTCCGCTTTGCCATGCGCTTTAGGGAGACCTCAATCGGTGGGAGCGTGAAGAAGACGAGCGAAGGCTGAATAAATGCATTGTTCAGCTTTTTCAGCTCTGTAGAGTCCAATCCTTGTGCTCCGGCATAAATAATTGTCGAGTGCCAGTAGCGGTCGCACACCACGATCTTTCCGGCCTTGAGCGCCGGCTCGATCACATGCTCCACATGCCACGCGCGGTCTTTGGTGAAGAGCAGCTGCAGCTCCATCGGATCCATGGTTCCTGCCCTCAGTGCCTGTCGGATCTGCTTCCCAATGGGCCCATCAGTCGGCTCGCTCGTCAGGAGCACGCTGTGGCCCTCCTTGGTCAGCCGCGCGGCGAGAAGCTCAGCGTGCGTGGTGGTGCCAGTGGCATCAGGGCCGTCGAGAACGATGAAGAGGAGCATGGAGGTACTATAGCAGCGGCCCTTCGTGGCCGCGGGAGTTCAAGCAATGAGTAGCGCCCATTCACGGGCGCGGTTCAGAAGCCTCTCGTGGGCGCGGCATAAAATCAGATACAACCAAACTCAGAGAGATCCCATTTCCCCGCAGCTGACGACCACGGATAAGTCTCAGCCGTAACTGACAGCCCTTTCCGAATGGGGTTGGCGTGAATGTAGTCGAGTGCGGGGAATGGATTTTCGATACATCGAATATGGAAGCTCGATTGCCACAATTTTGGAATCCCCAGATTAAATGTCATGCCAGATTTGTAGACGTTCATAATTTTGGAAATTGTTTCTGGAGGCACAACGCGTAGAAGAAAGTGACAGTGGTCGGGCATTATCACAAATCCATAGAGAAAGAATGGGTGCAATGATTGGACTCGGTACAAAGTGTCTATTGCCTCACTCGCAAACGCTGGATTGGTAAATATTGCCATTCGGTTCAGCGTGACCGGAGTCACAAGCATTGTGACATCATTTTGGATGGGGTGGCGTTGGGACATGTTGTCAGCATAGGAATCGAAAATGGATATGTATCGTCCCAAAATTTAGAAAAATGTGTCGATGCCATTTTTTGCTCTAGAAATAGAGGAAATTTCAGTTCCATAGGGGTGTGGAACAGGAAGGCATTTTCACGATTGCGCGCCCACGAAGGGGCGCTGCTAAGTAAAAAACATCGGCAGACGCGATGAGGCGTTTGACTACAAAAACCCGGATTGCTCCGGGTTTTGAATTCCTAGACATGCCGCGGCTAGTTTCCAAATCGATTGGGCTCAAAAATCCCCGCCCATCCCTCCCATCCCACCCATGCCTCCTCCACCGCCCATGGCCGGTTTCTCCGGCTCAGGGATATCGGTGATGGCGACTTCGAGGGTGAGGAACATGGCAGCGACCGAGGCGGCGTTCTCGAGCGCGCAACGGGTGACTTTCTTCGGGTCGATGACCATGGCTTTTACGAGATCTTCGTATTTGTGGGTCATGGCGTTGTAGCCAATGTTGCCCTTCTCGTGGCGGACTTTGTCGACGACCACTTTGCCTTCCACACCTGCGTTGTTCGCGATGTGCATGGCCGGTGCGGCGAGAGCGCCCTTGATGATGTCGACGCCGATCTGTTCGTCAGCGTTGTCGACCTTCAGTTTGGAGAGGACGTCCATCGCGCGGATGTACGCCGTGCCGCCGCCGGGGACGATGCCTTCGTCGGCTGCTGCGCGCGTTGCGGAGATGGCGTCTTCCACGCGGTGCTGCTTCTCCTTCTGTTCCACTTCCGTGGCTGCGCCTACTTTAATGATGGCGACGCCGCCGGAGAGCTTTGCAAGGCGCTCCTGGAGTTTCTCGCGGTCGAAGTCGGACTTTGTGATCTCCAGTGCGGTCTTGATTTGGTTCACGCGTGCGTCGATCTCGCTCTTTTTGCCGCCGCCGTCGACGATCAAAGTATTGTCCTTCGTGGCGACGACGCGGCGAGCGGTGCCGAGGTCATCGATCGTGGCGTTTTCGAGCTTCAATCCCACTTCCTCGCTGATCACGCGCCCTCCCGTGAGTGCGGCGATGTCCTGGAGCATTTCCTTGCGTCGGTCACCGAAGGCCGGGGCTTTGACGGCAAGCGTGTGGAACGTGCCCTTCAGTTTGTTGACGACGAGGACCGCGAGCGCTTCGCCTTCTACGTTCTCGGCGATGATCACGAGTTCCTTGCGCCCCTTCTGTGCGATCGATTCGAGCAGCGGAAGTATCTCCTGAATCGAGCTGATCTTCTTGTCGGTGATCAAAATGTACGGGCGCTCGTAGACGGCCTTCATTGTCGCGGCGTCCGTGACGAAGTAGGCGGAGATGTAGCCCTGGTCGAATTGCATGCCTTCGACAAATTCCTTCTCGAGGCCGAGCGTCTGGCCGGCTTCCACCGTGACCACGCCGTCCTTGCCAACTTCGTCGATCACTTCGGCGATGATGCCGCCGATCACTTCGTCCTGGGCGGAGATCGTCGCGACTGCCGCGAATTCCTCCTTCTTGGTGATCGTCTTCTTGATGGTCTCGAGGAACTTCGTCACCGCTTCCACAGCCTTCAGGATGCCGTTCTTGATGGAGATGGCGTTCTTGCCACTGCCCATGTGCTTGAGTCCTTCCAGCATGATCGCGTGCGCGAGGACGGTTGCCGTCGTGGTGCCATCACCTGCGGCGTCATTTGTTTTCGTGGCTGCCTCCTTCACGAGCTGTGCGCCCATGTTCTCGTACGGGTCCGGCAGCTCGATCTCTTTGGCGACGGTCACGCCGTCCTTGGTGACGGTCGGTCCGCCATACTTTTTGTCGATGCAGACGTTGCGGCCCATGGGGCCCATGGTCGCGGACACGGCATTCGCGAGCTTTGTGACCCCTTTGAGGAGCTTGTCGCGTGCGTCGTTGCTAAAGAGAAGTTGCTTGGCCATAGGAGTAGGGATTAGTGATTAGGGATTAGTGATTAGGGATTAGTGATTAGGGATTAGTGATTAGGGATTAGGAGCGGGTTGTCATCCTGAGCGGAGCGAAGGATCAGGCGCTTACTTTTCCAAGGATGGAATCAAGGCGGAGGACTTTCAGTTCAATCTCTTTGCCTTCAGTCGTCTTCAGTTTCACTTCGTCGCCGGCGTACTTGCCGTAGAGCACATGGTCGCCGACCTTCAAAAAATCGCGCGGGTTGCTCAGCTCCTTCCCTTCAAAGGTGATCTTGCCATTGCCGAGCGCAATAATGACGCCTTCCTGTGGCTTCTCGCCGGAGGCGGTCTCGGGGATCACGATGCCGGACTTCGTCGTCGTCTCTTTTTCGATCGGCATGATGACAACGCGGTCACCGAGTGGCTCGATCTGTACTGCGAGTTTGGGAACGGTCGTGGATGAACTGGCCATAGGGAATGAGGGAAGGGAAACAGACGCTCGATTGCGATGAATCGGGCTTGCCCCTCGGAGCGCGAAGCGCGAAGTGGGGTTAGCAGTCGCAATTGTAGAGTGATAAAATCCGTCTTCAAATTGACAATACAGTGCGAATGTGACAGAGTTTCATTCTGTGAACGTCCGGACCATTCTTATCGGCATCGGACTTTTCGTCTTCGTGATCATCTTTTTTGTTGCAGCGAGCCGTTTGTTTTCGCGCTCGGGCACCGCATCGTCTACGGCCACAGTTTTGTCTGCATCGAACCCTTCCGACCACCTGACCCCCTGCACACCGGATCCCGACACGGGACTATGCAATGGCAAGAAGAAGAACCTCTCTGGCGACTCGGATCGTACGGCTTTTATGGAGGCGGTGCAGGTGCACCAGCGGAGTTCGTCCTCGTTTTCTTCCTCGCGGACAAGAGGTGTTTCCGTCCTCGACCGGCTCCGCGCATCGAGAGGTTCATCGTCGTCGCGCTCAAATAGTTCCAGGTCGTTCCTGCAAACCGCCACGCATGTCGAAGGGCAGTCGCAATCGGGAGGCAGCGATCAGCAGTCGTCGTGCAGGTCATTTGCGCAGAGTAGGGGAGTCAGCGGCGATAATCCCTATCCTGCTGACTGTTACTATTTGAAGGATACGGGCACGGGTCCCGGTTCGCAGTCACATAGCACGAGTACCGGCGTCACCGTCACGTCCCGTGGACTGCAGGGCAGCATAGGCACCGTGCCGAGAGGTCGGTGCTTGCGTAGCCGGAGCTTGCTTGCCATCTTCGACTTCGGCGAGATGACGACGGGCAGGGAAGGGTGGACATTTCCCGTGCTCATTCACGGCGATTGCCCCATCTCCGCAGCGATCCTGAAGGGGCCGGATAACGCGGATGGGTTTGGGGGAAGTACGAATGATTTCTAGAGGAGCTGCAATTGGGAGAAGGCGTTCGGCCTGCGTGATCACGCGCGCCAAACGCGCGCTCCTAAGCTACAATTGGCCTGTGGCAGATGAGCACGTGTCGCGGCGCGAATGGACGTTCTTCCTTGGGGGAGTGCTCTTGCTCGTGCTGGCGGTCTACGCGTTCTCGCTTCAAAACGGCTTCGTCTTCTGGGACGACCCGGATTTGGTGATCGATAATCCCGCGTCGCATGGGGTGACAATACCGAACATCACGACGGCATTTACCACCTATGATCCCGATCTGTATGTTCCGCTGACGATCATCAGTTTTCAGCTCAACTATGCGATTTCTGGGCTGCAACCGTTCCTCTACCACCTCACCAACATCCTGCTCCACGCGGGCAGCGCCATGCTGGTGGGATGGGTCTTCTTCCGCATCTCCGGGAAAAAATCTGTCGCTCTTCTCACCGCGTTCCTCTTCGCTGTGCATCCGATCAACGTCGAAGCCGCGGCGTGGGTGAGCGCGCGCAAGGATGTGCTCTCGTCGTTCTTTTTCCTCCTGTCGCTTGGGAGCTTTCTCGAGTGGCGTGGAGGCCGGTCATCACGTTGGTATGTGATCAGCCTCGTCGCCTTTCTTTGCGGACTCCTCTCAAAAGTCAGCATCCTTTCATTGCCGCTTATCCTTCTTCTGTGTGATTGGCTCAATCACGGGCGTAGCGGAGGGCATAGCAGTGCTATGCCCCTACGGATGCGATCAATGATTGTAGACAAAATTCCGTTCGTCATACTCTCCATTGCTTTCGGCATCGTCTCCCTCTTCGGAAAAATGGGCGGGACGTTCTCGCTCTTCCAAAAACATCTCGTCGGGATGAAGGCCGCGCTCTTCTCGCTGTGGCATCTCGCAGCGCCGGTCAACTACTCCGTCGTCTATCCCTTCACGGGAGTCCCCAGCATCACGCGTCCCGATCTCCTGGTTCCGTTGGTCATCATCATTTCCGTGATCGTGGTCACGTTCCTCTACCGGAAAAAATTCCCTGCATTCTTCTTCAGCTGGTGGTGGTTCTTACTGCTCATCGCCCCGAGTTTTTTGACCGCGGAGAAAGGGCAGGACGTGGTGCATGTGCTCTACCTGACCTCTGACAGGTACGTGTACCTGGCGGCGATATCGATCTTCTTCCTGTTTGCGTTCCACGTGCAGAAGGCTCCTCGGTTGGCCTACCCAAGCGGAATGCTCGTGGTGATCCTCGCTGCTCTGTCGACGATGCAGTCACTCGTCTGGAAGGATACCGAGACGCTGCTGCACCACGCGCTGGCGACGACTCCCGATTCCGCCATCGTGCACAACAACCTGGGAGCGTACTACGACAGCATCGGCGAGCCGGAACGAGCGGCTGCTGAGTATGCCGCCGCGTCAACGTCTGACGGCGGGACAGCAGACAGCTGGTTCAACGTGGGTATCGCCGCACTGCGCGAGAAGCGCAGGGATGACGCCATCGTTGCCTTCACCCGCGCCGTGGAACTGCGCCCTTCCTTCTTCTTCGCTCACCTGAACCTCGGCGCACTACTCACCGACACGGGACGTATAGAGGAGGCGGTCGACCACCTGCTCGCCGCACAGAAGCTCGACCCCGGCAACCTGACGGTCTACCTGAACCTCGGCATCGCGCTCGAAAAAGGAGGCAACACCATCGATGCCCGTCGTGCATATGAGCGGGCGCTGGTGATTGATCCTGAGAATGCGTACGCGAAAGAGAGGCTGGCGGAGCTGAAATAAGTGGCCGTTGTTTCCTGTCATCGATGGTGCACTAGACTGAACGAAGTTAGAACTGTGATACGGTCTTTGAGTCGGATCCAGAGCTTTAACTTTGCCTATCAGCATGCGCCAGATGTCTCTCGTCATTTTCAAATGTGTGCTCGCCAGAGGATCTTCTTGACTACTGGGTGGTGTGCATTAGATCCTTCACGGCAATGCCAGCACGCAAAGTACGATCGGATATCATATCTATCACGACTGGCAAGAAGCGAATACTCCTGCAGCACTGGGCGCTGGCGCTGGCAATCATTGCTATGATCGGCATCCACTTCTGGCGCATCGGGCAGGTGCCGCAGGGCCTTTTCGCCGACGAGACGTCCATCGGTTACAACGCCTACCTCATTGCCAGCACATACAAAAATGAGCACGGACAATTTCTACCACTCTTCTTTTCTGCATTTGGGGATTACCGCAGCCCCTTGTTCATCTACGGAGCGGCAATGGTCTTCGCCGCAGTTGGCAGTTCCACAGCCGCGCTGCGCGCGACCGGGGTGCTCTTCTACACCGTCACGCTTGTGAGTCTCGTGTGCCTGACGATGACGTTTTCGAAGAAGCGTTCCGTCGCTTTCTACATGGTCTTCGCCGCGGGACTCGTGCCCTGGCTATTCACGGTCTCGCGCATCGGATTCGAAGTCGCATCGTTCCCACCCATGGTGGCGCTGTCGCTGTTAGCAGTCGCCCAGCTCTGGAAGCACGTTAGCCGCCACTCTGCATATCCGTACGCAATGCTTGGGGGTTTCTGCATCGCGATGACGCTCTACACCTACGGCACTAGCCGCGTGCTCGGCTTTGTGATGATCGCGACGCTTGCGGTAATGCTCGCTTGGCACCGGCAATGGAGAACAGCGCTTCTCTCAGTAGCCGCGTTCGCAGTGACGGCGATGCCGTACATGGTGTACGGGATTCTCCATCCCGCGCACCTCACGGTGCGATTCCGGAGCATGACATACGTCTACGATCACACGCTGTATTTCTGGCAGAAAGTTTCCATGTTCTTCTGGAACTACATCGCACACTTCAGTCCCGACTTTCTTCTGCTGCACGGTGACCTGAACACGCGGCACGCGACCGGTGTGGGCGGGGAAGTCTACTGGATTATCGTCATCCTGTGCTTCGCTGGCATCGGCTGGTTTCTCGGTACAAAAAGACTGCGGCAGGATCCTTTCCTGCAGTTTACATTCATCGGCCTGCTCTTTTCCCCCGTCGGATCAGCACTGACAACCGATTCAATCCCGCACGCGTTCCGCAGTATTCCAATGGTTCTCTACATGCTCCTGTTTTCCGTCGTGGGACTGTCACAGCTCCTCGCTGCTGTTGCTTCACGCTGGAGGATAATCATGATTATTGTCCTGACGATACTCTTCGCCGAGGCGACAGTATTCCTGTACGATTATTTCTCCGAGCGCTACGCAGTGGCATCTCGGAAAGTATTCGAGACCTACGGCATGGAGGAATCACTCGCGCAGGCACGGACGCTCGGCCCGGATGCCGTCATCATCTCCCCGTCGATCAATTACACCGCCGTGAAATTTTTCAGCATCACGCAGCGAGTACCGCGCATAATGCACGGGGAACAGTTACCCCGTATGGGAAACTGCTATCTCTTTCGCGCTCATGAATCGCCAAAGTGGGAGAACTCCGCACTGCGCTCCGTCGACATCGGGTCAGCCGGCGCGATGATCCGGGGCAGGTGTTTCTTGCCGTGAAATATCGACGTGACACTGAGGGTGCAAGCAGTGCTGAGCTTGTCCGTTCAGTGGTAGTGACGGGGTTACTGAATCCTACATTTTGGCTCTGGAATTTGCACATCGCAGAGAGCGAAGGCAGTTTCTGGCGGAGATTAACAGGGAGTTGTAGAATACCAACGCTGGAGTATCCCTTCAGCGGAGGAGATTCGGAGTACTGGGTTGTAACTCAACCCTCCCCACTATGCCCATCAAACCTGCACCCGTCTGGGTCACTCGTCACGAAGAAGGCTGGAAAGTAAAGCGCGAAGGGGCGCAGCGTGCTTCTGTCATCACACGGAAGCAAGAGGAAGCCTTTGAAATCGGCGGCAATATCGCTCGCCGTGAGCATACGGAAGTCTACCTTACTGGCCGCAACGGACAAATCCGTCTGCGGAATTCATTCGGACACGATCCTGCCTCTCGTAAGAACTAGGTAGGTCTCTTTATTCGCCCCGACCCAGTACTCCCCCTCCTTAAGAACGATTACTGTCCAGAGAAGTAACTCTCAAGCGCCTGACCGTTAATCCAAGTCTGTACTCGCTGAACGGTCGGGAACTGACGCGCCGTCTCTTCTACCTGTGCAATCACGCGCGGGTCGTCACAAACGCCGCCAGTCATAAGCTCACCAGTGAGATAGATGTTCGCCGTACCATTCACGATGGTAGCCTTCTGCAGTTGAAGCTTGGACTGATAGAGCGCGTTGTACATCTGACTGTTCCCGAAGAAGGGCGACGGAAGCCCATCAGCGTTGTACGTGATAGGCAAGCTCAGAAGCGCCTCGATCGAGGCTTGCAGCATTGCCTTCGTGTTGGGGACTTCACGGTCAACCGATACGAGGATGTCATTGCAGCCAATCATCTTTCCTTTTGCGCCCGTATCCTCCGGCATCGTAAGGAACACCTTCACAGTGTGCTTTTGAGATGTGCCCCAGTACTTCTGATACCACCTGTTCCAGACGTCGTTATCCACTTCAATCACGAACTCGGGCTTCTGACCATTGCGCCACTGCAAGCAGGTTGGCTTCGTAGCTTCATAATCTTCTCTCTCACATGAGTAGAGCATGAGCGTTGGTGTATTGCCGCCCGTGATTCGCTGCACCTCTTCGTTATGCATGATGTCAAGAAGAGTATTGACGATGGCAGTTCCACGAGCTGGATACTTAGGATCGACAGGTTCATCGAGAGCTGCGATCAACCTCGGAATCGAGAGCATGGCCATGCGGTCCAAGCCCTCAGTCGCTGGTGATGTGATAATGCCGTACTCTCCTTCGGTGTACCATTCCCAGAAGTCTACTGTACCCATCGTACTGATGTAGAAACCAATAAGATCACGCTCCATGTCGATGATTTGGCTGTATGTCAGTGACGTTTTGCTCGTATCTTTCGCATGGAGTCGAGCGATCATTTCGGCCGCCTCCCCTCGGTCAACCAGCTTCGAGAAGGATGTAATGGTAAGAGGGATGGATTTCTGTTGTGCGAGAGCATCCACATAAGACTTGTACCAAGGACTACCGTCGCGCTCGGAACCGGAGAGCTTCCACGCCTTGGCAAGGATCTTCGCTGATTCGGAGAAAGCGATGTTCTGCGCGGGCTTGAATTCTCCCGATGGGTAGCCAGTGATGAGGCCTTTTTCCTTCGCGAGACAGACGTACTTCGCATACCAGACACTAGCTTTCACATCGTTGAAGAGCCACTTCTCACCCGATGTACCAACGGATAGATTCTGACGGCTCAGACACTGATCCGCCTCCTGCTCGCTGTAGAACGCTTTGACAATGAGCTTCGTGAATTCAGCGCGGTTGATGGAACTTGAGAGCTTGAATGTTCCATCAGCGTAGCCACTAACAAGGCCTTTCTCTTTTACATAGGCTACGGCATTGGTACGGGCATGCCCGCAGGGAACGTCCGAGAACGGACCTGTGAAAATCTCCGACTCACAGAGAGTCGAAGCGAATACGGGTTGGCTGCCAGTCATAGCAGCGAGGCCAAGCAAGAGAGCAATTACAGCTCCACGGGTAATTGTGTGCATAGTCAATACTAAATACGAAACCCGCCAATATGTCAAGCGCACCCTTTCGTTTGGGCTTTCGCAATACCATCATTTCTTTTATGAGATCTGTTCAAATTCAGAAACCCCGTTATGGTGCCGTGGAGAGGACTCGAACCTCCACATCCTTGCGGACTCACGCTCCTGAAGCGTGCGCGTCTACCAATTTCGCCACCACGGCATGTAATGCGATAAGTAATGAGCAGCCACTGCGCCTATCGGAGCCAGCGCAGTTTATCCTGAGCCGGGACGAAGGACGTCTACCAATTTCGCCACCACGGCATGCCTCAATGGTAGCAAAAAAATGGGGAACCGACAGTGCCCATCTGTGCCGATTTACGCCTTCTTCGCGTCCTCCCACAAACCGATCAGGTTGCCTTCGCAGTCGTTCACATAGGCGTAGAAGCCCATGCCCATCATGTCCATTTTCGGCATGACAACCTTTCCGCCCGCTTTCTCGACCATCTTCACCTTCTCGTCGATCGAAGAGACATTGATGGCGAAGACCGGGGACTTCACGTTCTTATTGCGCAGCATGATGCCGCCGTTAATCGCTCCCGGCTCGGTGGGGATCCGTGTCTTTTCATCCACGGGGACCGTGCGCACGCCGATGTAGGTGGAGCCATCTGGCATCGGCCAGTCCTGCAGATCCCACCTTGCCGTGTTGCCGTCACCAATTACAGCTCTGCCGGCGCTCAAGAAGCTCAACCTCACGAATACGTACATGACGAGCACCACCCAACAGCAGGTGCAGTCGACACTGCCAAATACGAATGTGACGTTCTCCTCTTCCTCCAGCTCGTCGAGCACCGGGGCAGAGGGATCCGGGGGCGACGTCGGGTCGAGTACGGCGGGTGGAAGCGCGAGCACGGGGAGTTCCGGTTCCACTGGTGGTTCGCAATCGTCAGGAGGAGGATCCCAATCGACGGCCGGCAGTTCGCAATCAGCTGCTGGAGCCGCAAGCTCTCAATCGTCGTCGGATGAGAGTTGCTGGTGGTGCTTCTGGGAAGGGGGATCTTCTTCGGCGGCAGCCCAGTCGAGCGTCGGAGGCTCATCGGCCGCAGGCGAAGAGGCATCGTCACAGCTCAGCTCCAGTGCGGCTGGTGGTGGCGCATCATCCGCGGCAGGTGCCGGGTCGAGTGCTGCAGGCGTGTCATCCAGTGTTCCGCTGTCCTCGAGTTCCGCAGGAGGCGGTGGTGGTAGTAGTTCTGCAGCTAGTGGAGGCGGAGGGTCATCCGTGGGCGGTGGCTCCAGCGCGGGTGGAGGAGCGAGTGCGTCTTCCTCTGCTGGAGTCAGTTCTGCGGGCGGATCGTCCTCGGCGTCGGCCAGTTCGTCCGGCCCTCCGCCGGATGACGTCCCGTACCCCGGATGCGTCCGCAACGCGACCGCACTCGATTACACCTTCTGCATCACCGATGGGTGGTACATCAGTGGCGGCAAGTTGCGCGATGAGACCGGACACGCCGTCGCAACGGTCACGTGCCCGATCGGGGAGGGGAATTTCCAGGGCCTGAGCCTTGTCAAAGAAGGGCGCACCTACACGCGGTATTCTGCGACACGCGGCGCAGACCTCTGGGTGGGGACACCCACGGAAGGTGGCCCGGTTTCGCTGCGCATTGTCTTCTTGCACCTGCATGACCTCAACAGCTGGTTCGGCGACAACTATCAGGACATCGGGCAATCGTGCCAGATCAAGAGCCTTGAGCCGACTCTCCACGAGGAACTCTTCCGTACGATGTTCATTTCCATTTTCTGACCATGAAGTCCCAGCGCAAACGCCGGCAGAGCCCTACTCGCTTTCGCCGTATCCGAAACCGACGGCAAAGTTTCACGCTTATAGAACTCCTCGTGTCGATCGGGATCATCGGTATCCTTGCGTCGGTCGTTATCATCGCCATCAACCCGTCTCAGCAGCTCAAAAAAGCACAGAACATCCAACGGCTCCACAATGTCCGTAGCATCATCGATGCGTATGAGCAGTACGCCATTGACCACGACGGCGAGCACCAAGATACGACGTTCCCGCTGCAGGCCGACTGCGCGATTCCCGTCCCCCCCGCACCTGCGCGCAAGTTCTGCCTCTCGTCCGTCTCAGCCACCGACTGCGATTTCGGCACTCCCATTGACGGTGCTGGCTGCGTGTTCACGGGCGACCTCGCTCCGCTGTACCTCAGTGAAATTCCCTCGGATCCCAAGGATGATATCGGCGGCGACGAGGATAAGCAGGTCGACTACGCCATCCGGATCAACATTGCCGACAAACACATCGTCATCAGCGCACCCAAGACCGAGATTCCTCCGGCACTTGATGTCCTCACAGTGACGCGCTGAGGTCAGATGCCGAAAAACGCCGTCCCCGGAGGAACGGACGTTTTCGGTCATGACCGAAAATTACCGACCGTAACGAGCCTGATGCCTACGTGCCGTAGGAGCGGTGTGCATCTTCGTGGCACGCGATATTGCGGCCTTACGAATCCGGATGGCAGCCGGCGTCTGTGAATGGCGCAGGTCCGCACGCGTGAGGCCATGCTCCCCTATGAGAGCGCTGACGCGCGTAACGGTTGCATCCAGTGCGACCGACGTTGTAGTCCACTGCAAGGCGAGCTGCAGCGCTAAAACTGAACAAAGCGACGCGTACAAACTGATGAGAGCGAGGCGTCGGGTCCCGCTGGAGGTGTGTGTTTTCATGCACATACTATACCATAAATATAATAATTCTGCAAACATTGGCCACAGAGGAAAACTAGCAGAAGCCCGAAAAGCCCTGATATACTCCAATACATGTCATTTTTACGAAATGCAGCTCGAGGTCTGCCCGAAGGGGCAATTTTCGCGTTTCTGGGCTTCTCCATCCTCTGGAAGGGGGGCAAAAGCCTGGAGGCGACATGGCTGCTGACAGGCCTTGCCGTTCTCGTGACGGTTGTTGCATTCTGGTCCTGTATAAGGAGGCAGCAGCCCGAGGCACGAGGTGCCCCTCCCACTCTCTGGGCACTGTTGATGCTGTTCATCGCCGGATCCGTCCTGAGTCTGGCGATATCCATGACGCGGAACTATGGGTTGGATGAAATCTTGCGTGATACGGGGTGCGTGCTTTTTTTCCTGTGGGCCGTCGGCAGGGCACAGCAGTGCTGCTCACCTACGGGTTCCGATAGTACATTCTTGGCGCGTCTCGTCACCGTTCTCTCCGTCATCACCATTGTCGCGTGCGCCGTGGGCGTCGCCGTGTACGTCCTCCAACCGGTGAACAGGTTTGTGGGGACGTTCTTCGATTTCCGCTTCACGACCGACTATTGGCCGAATGCCTGGGCGGAGTATCTACTGCTCACTTGGCCTCTAGCCGTGGTGTGGCTCAGGCGCGTCCGGACGCCGCTGCGTTGCCTGGTACTCGGTTCCATCATTGCGTCCTTGCTCCTCAGTTACTCGCGTGGGGCGTTCCTCGTCTTCGTGCTGCAGGGCGGCCTCTGGTGTGGCTTCCTTCTCCTACAGCGGTACCGGACCAACTCGATTGTTGCCGACCTTCGGGTGCATGGGCGCCGGTGGGGACTGCTGCTGCTTGGCACGGCGTGTGTCGCGCTTGTGCTCTTTAACGGCATCAATGCGCTTCGTGCCCAGTACCACGAGGTCGAGTCCGTGTCGCGCAAAGCCACCTTCACCGCGTCCGAAGGGGCGTCCTCCATCTCCGAGCGGCGCGATTTCTGGACACAGTCCCTGCGGCTCTCCCTCCAGCGGCCGTTTGTCGGGTACGGCCCGTACAGCTTCCGCTTCGTCCAGCCCCGCCTGCAGACCGAGATCTTCGCGACCTCGGACCATCCGCATAACGTGCTCCTGAAGCTCGCGCTGGAACGCGGATGGCCGACTGCGCTCTTGTACCTCGCCATCCTCCTCTTCATCCTCGTCCCCGTATTGCTCAGGCTTCTCCGACCTTCCGTCGATACCGCGGCGGATGCCGACTCGCTGCACGCCTACCGGCTACCGTTCTTCCTGGCCGTCATCGGCGTGCTCGCACACAACATGATCGACTACAACCTGCAGTTCGTCGGGATTGCCTTGCCGTTCTGGCTGCTGCTGGCGGGTCTCACACCCATCCGCACGCTCCCGCGGAAGATGCACACAGCGATTCACACGTGTACTTTTTTCGTTGCCGTCTGTTTGCTGATCATCTCCCTTTGGGAGGGATACATGCTGTCGCTCTCCTTTCTTGGCCGCCATGCCGAAGCGGCTGGCGATTACTCGGCGGCACTCGTCTGGTACGACAAAGCGTCGGGCGAACTCTACTCGCGGGACATGCACATGAGCCGGGCGGGGATCTACCTGGCGCAGGATGACCTCCCCCATGCGTCCACAGCACTCGATGATTATGCGCGATCGAATAGGGAGGATGCGCGCCTGTGGATCATGCGCGGCAACATGAACTTTGCGTCCGGCGACCGCGAGGTGGCATTCCAGGATTACTCGCTTGCGATGACGCTAGGCAAATACAACTACCTTGACGCATTGGACGGTGCGCTCACTGTTCTCGCTGCGGAATCCCGTCGCGACGAAGTCCGGACAAATAAAGACACGTACATGGAGATTTTCCAGAAATTCGGTGATGCGATCCTCCATAATACCCATTTTATCGCGCTCTCCGATAATGTGGAGACCTACAGTCATACCAGTTTCCTCCTGGAGCAACTCTACCCAGGCGAGAGGACGTTTCTACGCGGCTTTACCCAGGAGGTGCTACAACATGCCGCCGAAGAACGGACGCGGTCCGCCTCCCGCGCACCCGGTTTCCTCTGGTAGCTGTTGTCCTTTCCGCACCGTGTGCTAGATTCGTTGCCCGGTTCCGGGTTCCCCCTATGACGCGCTCACGCCCCCTGATTGTCGGCCTCCTCGGCATCCTGCTCCTCGTCTCCTGCAAGAAGGAGACCGTGCGGAAGGAATTCACGATCGGCAATGAAACCCTCAACGTCATGATGCCGACGAGTAAAGAGGTCGTGCACCCCGTGCACGGGAAAGAATCCTGGTTCGGCCTGGGCTCCATGGGCGGCGAAGGGAAGACGAATGCGAATGGCGTCGCACAGGCGCACGTCTTTGCTGATAACACGACGACAACGACAGTGAACCTCAACATCCAGCCTGCACCCAAAGGGTCGCATCTCGTCGCCTGGTTGCAGAAGCCGGGGACCATCGAACGCGTCCGACTCGATGTCCTTCAGAACCCGTTGAATGACGTTCGGCACGTGATTACCGTCGATATCGACAAGGACCTCCGGGCATATACTGACGTCGTGGTCACGTTGGAGAAGGCGTCGGGCTACTCCGATACCGACCCGGTCTACGCGAAAGGCACGCTCAAGCAGCGGAAACGCTGACGGGGACACCGCTCATCAGCTCAGGGCCGGAAGGGTCATCACCAGATTGATCATCAGGAAGGTGATGAGCAGCGCGTGCATCAGCACGTGTGCGACGGAAACAAGGGATGTGAATGGCTTCACGTAGACCATAATAGGACCCCGGGGAGGGGGATCGGCAGTGTACGGATCGGTCAAACGGTGTCTAGGTGTTCATTGACGCAATCTTGTGATCGTTCTCTGGCAATTGAATCAGCAGTAAACGCTTCAGAATGGTCAGAATTCGCCTAAAGTATGAATAGGATTAGAAAATGTTGTATAATAAATGTGATCAACTTTGGCTGCATTCCGACCGGTTTAAAAATTGCTCAATTTTAATAAATGTTTTATTTAATACTAATGTCTACTGGATTCGACTCAGCATTCATTCATCATTTCTACAATTCTGTTATTCTCTTCACATCGGGACGTAGCTCAGTTGGCTAGAGCGCGTGGTTCGGGACCACGAGGCCGGAGGTTCAAGTCCTCTCGTCCCGACCAACATTTCATACATAGCACCATAGTATCCCTTTCAGTTGATTGTTCTTGAGCCATGCGGGGGTTTAGGGTGAATCCCGTCCTTTCCCATCCCTCATGATCAACGTCACTGCAATGTTTGCCGCTGCTGCGGCTACTGTGCCC